>JAJRTT010000261.1 GCA_024278155.1 Bacteroidota bacterium
AAGTTCACCATTTACCCATCTTACCGCTACTATACACAAACAGCAGCGGATTATTTCGCCCCATTCAACGAACACCTCACCACCGATAAGTTTTACACATCTGACTATGATCTGTCCGAACTGGATTCGCAACAATACGGCTTTGGCATTTCCTACACCGACATCTTTACCCAGGGCCACATCTGGAAATTCAGGATAAAAAACATCGACCTGAAATACAGCCACTACCAAAGGAGCACCGGACTGAAAGCTGACATCGTGAGCGCCGGGATCAAATTTGTTTTTGAGTAACGATTCCTTCCCGTTGCTGTTCTTGCTTTTTCCCCATCGGTGTTTTCACAAACTGGGCGCATGCTTTCATATTTTTTGTAATTTAGCAAACGGGTATTGCATAATCTGAAAAAATGATATTGCCCCTTTCCCTAAAAATGTTTGAACAAAAAAAACATGAAAAAAACAACTCTCGCCCTGATCGCAATTCTCATCGTGAACTTTTCCTTTTCACAGGAAAACCACCCATATTCAAAAAACGAATTGGTCGTCCATTTCAAAGAAAACACTAAAATCAATTTAGGGGACTGCACCGTTTTGCAAAAATTCGGCGAGCCTGTTTTGGATGGGTTGAACCAACAATACCTTTTGGACAAAATCGTACTGACGGGGAACAGAAAAACAAAACGCACCTATATCCTTAAATTCACCTCGGAACAGGAAATTGAAAAACTGGCAAAAACATATTTGGGAACGGGTTTCTTTGAATATGTGGAGCCAAATTTTATGGGAAAGGGGAGCGGACAGAAAAGTGTTTCGGAAATATTTCCCAACGACACCTATTTTTCGAGGCAATGGGGGCTATACAACGATGGGACTTTTTCGTTGTCGCCTGCTGTTGAAGATGCCGACATCGACATGGAGCTTGCCTGGGACACCGAACAGGGCGACACGTCCATTGTTGTGGCGATTCTGGACACTGGCGTAAAACTGGACCACCCCGAACTGGAAGGCAGGATTTGGGCCAACTACAACGAAACGGTGAACGGTTCCGACGATGATGGCAATGGATATGTGGACGATGTAATGGGATGGGATTTTGCATATGTTGACAATAACCCGATGGATGATTACGGACATGGGACAAACGTAACAGGGATCATAGGCGCAAATGCCAATAACCACCTGGGCTATGCAGGGGTTGACTGGTATTGCAAGTTGATGATATGTAAGGTCTTGGACCAAAACAATTGGGGATATTATTCCTGGTGGGCCGATGGGATTTATTATGCCGTTGACAATGGCGCCGATGTCATCAATATGTCCTTGGGCGGTAGTAGTTATTCCAACCTTATGGACGATGCCATCGACTATGCCCACAGTCAGGGCGTGATCGTGGTGGCCAGCATGATGAATACGGACAACAATGTGGTTTTTTATCCGGTGGGATATGAACAAACCATTGCCGTTGGTTCAACAAACCCCAATGATGAACGCTCCTCCCCTTTTTTCTGGGATCCGGCAAGTGGCAGCAATTTTGGCGACCACATTGATGTGGTGGCCCCGGGGAATTTCATTTACGGATTGGACTACGAATCCGATACCAATTATGAGGCCTATTGGGGCGGCACATCACAGGCAACACCTTTGGTTACCGGCCTTTGCGCATTGTTGCTGGCCCAGGACAGCACACGTACCCCTGATGAAATCAGGGAAATCGTACGCAATACGGCTGAAGATGAAGTAGGGGACCCAACGGAAGACACACCGGGCTTTGACATATTTTATGGCCATGGAAGGATAAACGCCAACGAGGCTTTGATGGGACAATCCGTTGGCACCGCCCAAAACAATCCGGGAAAAATCACCTTTTCGCTTTATCCCAACCCGGCAAGCAGTTCTTTATTTATTTCGGGCAGCTTGAACAAAAAGCGAATCCGGATTATAAATTCGATGGGCACACGTGTTTTTGAACAAGAAACCGCGAACATGCAGGATTTATTGAAGATTGATGTTTCGGGGTTTCCCCGGGGGATTTATTTTGTGTTATTAAAAGGGGACAAAGAGACTGTCACAAAAACAACTATCATCAATTGAACATGAAACAAAAACCCATCTTTAAACTGGTATCAGTGGTTTTACTACTTGTACTGGCAAGTTGCGACCCGGGTGTTTCCTATACCAAGATCATCCAAAACGATTCGGGTTTCGATATTTGGGTAAAATCAAATGATTCCATTATAAATGGCCTTTACGATAAATTCGATAGCATTGTCGTATTCAAACATTCAGAGTCTACACTATATATTTATACTGGATTGGGCCAAACCACAGAGTTCGAAAACTGTGATTTCTTCAATGTCACACTATATTCAGGTATTTGCGGAAATGATTCCTTAGAAATCACAATCGACCTAAACGATAAATCAAACTGGCAATTCAGTATCTTTGATGAATCGTTCAAACACGGTGGCACTTGTGAATGCAGGTTAATTATAGACGATGAAATGGTGGAATAAAAAACGACCGGAAAGGTTTCGACTATATTGCTATCATCGCCCAAAAGGCAAAAAACAATTGACAAAATGATATTATATGCCATAAGTGGATTAGCTGCCGACAAAAGGGTATTTGATTTCCTGAAACTGGACTGCAAGCTTATTCCGTTGGATTGGATAAAGCCTTTCAAAAACGAGGCCTTGTAAAAATATTCGTTTAGGCTTTCAAAATTTATTGATTCAAATAACGAATTTGGGATTATAGGTATTAACCTTAGCACATCGTCACAATAAGCGCAATTGCCAAAAACAAGCCATATGACCGATAAACAAGACAGGATCGATCAGTTGCTCGAAAAGCTGGAAACCCTTCTGGAAAGGCAGCAAAGTTTTTCAAATGAGGTAGATGAGCTGCGGGACGAAATATACCTGTTGGCACAGCCCGTTGAAGAAGAAGAAGGCAGGCCGGAAAGCCCGGAGGCAAAGCCCGAAGTTGAAATCGCAACCGAGGGAATAACGGAAACCTACCAGCCTCCTTTTCAGGAAGAAACCTCGGAGGCTCCCCGGGAAACCGTTCCAGGGGAGAGGGGAAAACCCAAGGTAAAATCGGACATTGAACGCTTTATCGGTGAGAACCTGATCAACAAAATCGGCATTGCGATTACGGTGATCGGTGTGGCCATTGGTGCAAAATATGCCATCGACCACCAATTGATCAGCCCGCTCACAAGGATGATACTTGGTTACCTGGTCGGCCTTGGCCTGCTGGGTTTTGCCATCCAACTGAAAAAAAATTATGTCGATTTGAGTGCCGTTTTACTGAGCGGTTCCATGGCCATTATGTATTTTATCACTTATGCGGCCTATGGGTTTTATGCTTTGATCCCGCAAACATTGGCTTTTGTACTAATGGTAATCTTTACGGTATTTACGGTATTGGCGGCACTGAGCTACGACCGGCAGGTGATCGCGCACATTGGACTGGTGGGCGCATATGCCATCCCTTTCCTGCTGAGCGACGATTCGGGCCAGGTGATCGTGCTTTTCAGTTATATTGCCACCATCAATGTGGGCATCCTCGTTCTCGCATTCAGGAAAAACTGGAAATCACTTTATTATGTTTCATTCTTGCTTACATGGATAATGTACTTTTCCTGGTATTTGACCGATTATGAGGTCAATGAATTTTTTGTACCGGCCCTCACGTTCCTTACCATCTTTTTCACGGTATTTTACCTTACTTTCCTTGCCTATAACTTAATTCATAAGGAAGAGTTCAAGGTCAGGGACATCCTCCTTTTACTGGCAAACTCCTTCATTTATTATGGCCTTGGGTATTTCATCCTCGGTTCCCATGAAACAGGGGGGCAGTTGCTGGGGCTGTTTACCCTTGGCAATGCGATAATACACTTTGGTGTGGCCGTGGTCATTTACCGCAAAAAACTGGCCGACAAAAACCTCTTTTACCTTGTTTCGGGCCTGGTCCTGGTTTTTATCACCATTGCCATCCCTGTACAACTTGACGGGAATTGGGTCACTTTGATCTGGGCCGGGGAAGCTGCTTTGTTGTTTTGGATCGGACGAACGAAAAACGTCCCTGTTTATGAAAAACTTTCCTATCCTTTGATGCTCCTGGCGTTTTTCAGTATTTTCCAGGACTGGGACATCGTTTATGGAAATTTCGATCCCGAAATCCCTGAAACAAGGTTGACCCCTATCTTTAACATCAATTTCCTGACATCCATCCTTGTCATTGGTTTTTTCGGTTTTATCAACCTGATCGACCGGAACAGTAAATATATTTCCCCTTTAAAACAGAAAACAAGCCCGTTCCGTCTTTTTTCCTATGTGATACCGGCCTTGTTCCTGATAACGCTTTACTCCGCCTTCAATATGGAAATCGGGAATTATTGGAACCAGCTATACAAAGATTCCGTAATAAATATTGATGTGGGCAACAATTCTTACTTAAACTTTCGGAGGAACAGCGATTTGTTGCAGTTCTCCAACATTTGGTTATTGAATTATTCCATGCTTTTCTTTGGCATCCTCTCGTTCGTGAACATCAGGAAATTCAAGAACAGCCAACTGGGCAACATCAACCTCTTTTTAAATACATTCATATTGCTGGTTTTCCTTACGCAAGGGCTTTACCTCATAAGCGAGCTGCGCGAAAGTTATTTGGGGCAAGGCCCGGGCGATTATTTCCAACATGGCTTTATGAATATCGGCATCCGCTATGTTTCCTTTGCTTTTGTGGCCACATTGCTGTTTGCGAGCTATAAATACACGCTACAAGCTTTTATGAAAGCCAAGCTGAAAACCGCCTTTGATTTTGTATTGCACATTTCCATTGTCTGGATCGCCAGCAGCGAACTATTGCACTGGATGGACATTGCCGAATCAAA
>JAJRTT010000262.1 GCA_024278155.1 Bacteroidota bacterium
ATGGCCCTGTTCAGCATACCGCAAATGGTAATGCGGCCATCGGCACTTACCCTTAACATCTTTGTTTCGTCCATCGCCCTCTTTTCCTATTACAAGAACAATCACCTCCGGCCTAAGCTCCTTTGGCCTTTTATCGCCACTTCCATCCCTTTTTCATTTTTAGGGGGCCTGATAACCATCAACACCCGTTTATACAAAATCATATTGGGCGTGTTTCTGCTTTTTGCGGTTTTACGGTTCCTGTTCAAACCCGAACCGGGCGAAACCAGAAAAGCGGTCAATAATTCCCTCGCCCTTGTTATCGGGGCTTTACTTGGGTTTTTCAGCGGCCTTATCGGGATTGGAGGTGGGATTATCCTCAGCCCTTTGATCATTATCCTTGGTTGGGCCAACCTTAAAGAGACAGCCGCCCTTTCGGCAGCTTTCATTTTCGTGAATTCCCTTTCCGGTTTTGTCGGGATGATGTCGCAGGGGGCGGTCCTGAGCCACGAAATAATTTATATGGTTGTGGCAGGGGTGTTTGGCGGGATCATCGGTTCATGGATGGGGAGTTTTCGTTTTTCCGAAAAAAAATTGCTCAATGTGCTTGCGGTGGTTTTGTTTTTTGCAAGCGTTAAATTGATCCTGTTGTAAAAAAACCATGCCGTAACTTGAAGTCACGGTGTGGGTATATTTGGAACATCTTTACCGATGCATTATCTTTTCAATTTTCAATATCTCGCCCCTTTTATTAAAAACCTTCACAATTAAAACACCACCAACCAATTTCTTTAGTGAAACCAAATTATTACAACCCTGCAATACTTTACTTTGCAACAACACACCTTGATTATTGTAAATCGACACATAAGCTTGCTCCTCTTCAGCCGGCATCTCGATATTCAGTTTTTTCCCGGCGGGGTTGGGGAAAATGCGGACTGTTTGTATTTGGTTATCCAACGTTTTTTCATTGCCGGTTATCAGGTTGCAATCAATGCTTTACAAAACAAAGCTCCCATTATTGTCGGCAGTCCCTTTCCAGCATTGGCCGTCAGGGGATTTAAGGATAAGGCCTTCAAAAGCATCCTTGATAAAAGTACTCCCGTTCGTGAAAACAAAATCCTTGTCCGTTTCGGTTTTAAACTCCAGGTTTTGATTGAGTAAAATAAGGCTGAAAATTGCCGTTAACAGAATTAAAGTTGTTCGTTTCATTTTTTCTGGTTTTTATCGTTAATACTATTCAGAACACACAATTTTTTCATAGGAAAAGAACAGGCTATCAACCTGAAACAATCCTTAAAAGGCCCCTTTAACATTTTACGGGCAGGGGCAATCATCCCATTATCAACCTGAATTTTGTGGGTAAACTATGAATGGCAATTACAGTAAAAGTTTTTTTACAAAAATTCACCTTTTCCAATGGGGTGTGCGACAAATTTCCCAAATGCACATATAAACTCAATTAATTGGTATCATTTATTAGTGATTTAGAGGTACTTTTTTCTTTTGCCACGAATGCACAATCCTACACATACGCGACTAAATCCCACAAAAAGGGAAATTTGTCGTACACCAAATGAAACCACCGCCCCCCTATTTCGTTGTAAACTTGCATAAGGAATTCATTATTTTTACTTTTGCGTTTATTCAATGATCTTGAAAAGATGAAAACAAGGTTACTCTCTTTAATACTAATTACACTTATCAACCTATCGGCCCGGCCACAGGGTTTTCCCTTTTCCGCAACACCTTTATCGGCAACGGATTCCATCTTCCTTACAAACCTGCCCCAGATCAAACTTCCGGCCGAGTACAATTCCAATGAACTGCCCGATTACCACAACAACAGTGAACTGCCCTGGTTCCGGCCCATTTTCAACCAGTTTGGATGGTCGTGCGGACAAGCGTCCACCATCGGATATACCTTTACCTATGAACTGAACCGTTTGCGGGACTTAGCTTCAAATACCGACACGACACAGTACCACCCGGCTTTTACCTATAACTATTTCACGGGTGGCGAAAATGCCATTGGCGTTTGCTACTATTTTACCTATGATGCAATTAAACATGCCGGCAACCCGACGATCCAGGACTTTGGCGAAATAGACAACGGGCTTACGGTGTGGATTGATTCTTATGACAAATACTATCGTGCCATGCACAACAGGCTCAACGGGGTCTATTCGATTTATGTGGGCGATGAGGAAGGCCTGCTGACATTGAAACATTGGTTGATTGACCATCTCGATGGCTCCGAAACCGGTGGCCTTGCCAATTTCTACACCGATTTGTCAGGTTACACTTCCCTCCCTCCCGAATCGCCAGAAGCAGGGAAACATGTCATTACCCAATTTGGGGAAAATACCGGGCATTCTATGACCTTTATTGGCTGGAACGACTCCATCCGTTACGATTATAATGGGGATGGCCAATTCACAACTGATATTGACATTAATGGTGATGGCGTTGTAAACATGAAAGATTGGGAAATTGGAGGTGTGATCCTGGCAAATTCATGGGGCGATGGCTGGGCCGATGAAGGTTTCTGTTATGTGATGTACAAAGTACTTGCCGAGGAAAAGGCAGATGGGGGGATTTGGAACAAATCGGTGAACGTGGTAAAAGCAAAGGAAGAATACGAACCTATGCTCACATTTAAAGTTACCCTGAAGCACGACAGCCGCGACAAAATAAAAGTAATTGCAGGTATTTCAAACGATACCATGGGTTTAATGCCCGAAAAAACAATGGATTTCCCCATTTTTAATTTCCAGGGGGGAAGTTACTATATGCAGGGCGATTATTCGGGTGAAGAGTACAAAACCCTTGAGTTTGGACTCGATGTAAGCCCACTATTGAGCTACATAGAAAATGGCGAAGCGGCACGCTTCTTTTTCCAGGTTTTGGAAAATGACCCTGATAACGAAGGGACCGGCGAACTTTTGGCATTCTCCTTATTTGATTACACCGATGGCAAAAACGAGATTATCTGCCAGCAAACACCCATGGGCCTTGTGGAAAACGGGCTAACGAATGTATCGGTTGTCCATACGGTCACCATGGACAAGGTAAACATCGAAACGGAAAACATACCGGCATTTACGCCAGGCGAACAATATTCGGTGCAAATGGGTGCAAGCGGAGGACAAGAGCCCTACAAATGGGAAATTGCCCAGGATTATTTTGAAAGCCAGGAAGAAGAACCTTACCCCAACATTGAAGCAGAGCAACTCACCCCCACAAATAATGGCCACGGCTATGCAAAAAAAGGACTTGGCTTTCCCTTTCCTTTTTATGGGAAAACCTATGATACGGCCATGGTGCATACCGATGGGTTTATCATGTTCAGGGAAACGGACCTGCCCCTGCCCTATCAGGTTGATGACATGGTCTTGTTCAAATATGAAACCATGCTCGCCCCGTTTTTGAAGAAAGAACTGTTGATTGCCAGTCCGGCCGATAAAATACTTTACGAAGGAAATGAAGAATATGCCTCCTTCCGGTGGAAAGAAAATATTGTTACCGATGAAGGGATGGTCCCTATAGACTTCACTTGTACCTTGTTTCCCGATGGACGGGTTGAGTACAATTACGCCAACCTATTGCTCAATGGCAATGTGAATTGGATAACCGGGCTTTCAAAAGGTGATGGGGACAATTATCATATTTCGGGTTTTTCGAACCTGCTCCCGGTTGAAAGTGACCAAAAAACAACGTTCGTTCCCGATAATACGATTTCACAAATCGATATTGACGAGGATGGGCTGCTGACAGCTTTCCCTGAAGATGAAACCCAGATATACAACCTTAGGGTTCGGGTTACCGACAACAACGAAATTGCCAACACCCGGACTTATCAACTTTCGAGCGGGCTTCTTTATGAGTATTCCATTTTTTCGGACGGCGACGATCAGGTTGATTTTGGCGATACCGCATATATCAGTTTTACGGTAACGAATACTTCTTCACAAACGATAAACAATCTCGTGCTGAATGGCGGACTTTCTGATGGTTTTATGGATATGTTCGATAATTCGGAAAACATTGGGGACATTGAAAGCGGCCAAAGCATTGAAGTGGAAAATGCCCTCGCCATCGAAGTGAGCGAATTTGTGCCGGACGGGCATTCGGTAAATATCGACCTTCTTTTTGATGCCACCGCACAAAACTGGGAAGCCAATTTGAACCTGACCGCATATGCCCCAAAAATAACTGCCGGTATGTTGATCCTTGAAGATGGCGACAACAACAAGCTTGACCCCGGGGACACGGTCAATATACTAATCCCGGTCAACAACCTGGGCCATGCCTCCATTGATGACGTTACGGGCCTCCTTGAAACAACAGACCCATATATCAGTTTTCTGACCACTGGCAATTTGGATTTCGGGACCATATCGAACGGTGCCACGGTTTACGGTACAGTGACAATTTTCGTGGACGAAAATACACCTGTCGGCCATGTTGCCAATTTCAACCTTGAAGTAACAGCCTTGCCGCTTGTCCAGATTGAAGAGGTTTATGGATTTCCGGTGGGAAGGTTTCCCGTGCTGATCATTGACCTGGATCCCGGCCTGCTTTCAGGGCCTGCCATCGAGGAAGCCGTGAACGAACTTGGCGTAACCAATACTTATGTAGATGTACTGCCCATGAACCTGGACGAATACCAGAATATATTTGTTGTCCTTGGAAGGAAATTCGACCAGCATGTCCTTAGTGAATATGAAGGGCAAAAACTGGCCGAATTCCTTGAATCCAAAGGGAACCTGTACATGGAAGGGGGACTTACCTGGAAAGATGATCCGCAAACCCAGGTCCACCCGATGTTCCACACGGGAATTGAAGCTGTTGACTGGTATGAAGTGGATTCCATTTTCGGGGCACCTTTCACATTTACCTACGGTATGCAGTTCAGCTATTCGGGCGACCTGCCCTATTACGATTTCAATTTTGTACCGGATAGCCCTGCATTTACAATACTGACGGGGCAATCCCCGAATAATATTTGTGCGGTGGCATATGATGGAGGCAATTACAAAACAATCGCTTCCATGCTCGATTTTGGAGGTTTTGATGATGGGGAATACCCTTCGTCAAAAAAGAAAATGATGGCAAGTATCCTGGATTTCTTTGGGATGGAAGGCCTGCTAACATCGGAAAACGAAATCCAGGCGGGCGATAACAAGCTTGGGCTCTCGTGTTTCCCAAATCCCACATCGGGCAAAACAGGTTTTGTCTTTCACCTTGAAAAGGACAGCGAGGTAAGCCTTGACATCATCCCCATAAATGGGACAGGGAAGATCAATGTGGTTTCCAATAAAGCATTCCAGCAAGGGCAAAACCGGATTTACTGGAACAACGATGAGGGCAAGCTTACCCCAGGTATTTATATTTGCAGGTTGAGCACACCGGGGGAATCAACAATGATCAAACTTGTTGTTTTTTAAAACCGTGATGTTCCTTCGAATATTAAACAAACATAAATCATTTTTGCCGTTTTAAGCATTTTTGCTAACTTGCGGCCCTTAACTTTTTAGTCATATTAAACCTTTCCTGATTTCAGGAATCATAAGGTCTTAAAATTTAACATTTATGAAAATAAAGAAAAATATTGCCCTAAGCGAATCGGGCTTTGTGTTCAACCCTTCCACGGGCGAATCGTTTTCGGTGAACCCCATTGGCATTGAGGTTTTCAATGCGATCAAGGAAGAGCAATCCTATGAGGAAATAAGCAAAACCATGTTGAGCAAGTACAATACGGATGGGGATACTTTTGAAAAGGACTACAACGACTTTGTACAACTTTTGAACACTTACCAACTTATAGAACTGGCAAATGAAGGATAAGATATGTATTGCCGTAACCGGCCTGAACGCCATCGACAGCCCAGGGCCCGGAATAGCTGTTATCAGGTCATTGCGCGAAGCCAAATCATTTGAAGTAAAAATAATCGGGTTGGCCTATGAATCCTTGGAGCCGGGCATCTATATGCACGATGTGGTTGACAAAACCTATCAAATCCCATATCCCACGGCCGGCACCGAAAACCTATTAAAGCGGTTGGAATATATCCATGACATAGAAAAAATAGATGTCATCATCCCGAATTTTGATGCGGAGCTGTTCCCCATGATCAAATTGGAAGCCCAGCTAAAAAAAATTGGGATCAGCATGTTTCTTCCCACGGTCGGGCAATTTGAGGAACGTTTGAAAATCAACCTCCCCGAGTTTGGGGAAAAGTACGGGATCAAAGTGCCCCACAGCAAAGCCATCTTTTCAACGGCAGAGATTGCCGGGTTGATCAATGAGTTTACGTATCCCATTGTCGTTAAAGGGAAACATTATGATGCCGAAATTGCACACACGCCCGAACAGGTAAACACCTATTACAATAAAATAAGTGCGAAATGGGGGTTGCCTGTCATCATCCAGCAATTTATCCACGGGATCGAGTACAACCTTACAGGCCTGGGCGACGGGAAAGGGAACACGGTTGCAGCAGTGCCCATGCGCAAACAGTATATCACCGAAAAAGGGAAAGCCTGGGGCGGGATTTCCATTGAAGAGGAAAACATTTTAAAAATTGCAGAAAACTTTGTGTCTTCGACAAAATGGCGCGGCGGTTTTGAACTTGAACTCCTGAAAGACCCCAACAACAATTTTCACCTTCTGGAAATAAACCCGCGAATGCCCGCATGGATTTACCTTTCGGTGGGCGTTGGGCAAAACATCCCGGAAGCCTTGGTGAAGCTTGCCCTTGGCGAAGACGTGAAACCCTTTGACACTTATAAGATCGGGAAAATGTTTATCCGTTATTCGTGGGACATGATCGTAGATGTGGAGGA
>JAJRTT010000020.1 GCA_024278155.1 Bacteroidota bacterium
ACGGAAACAGTCCTGTTCCAATCATCTTCCGTTAAATTGTTGCGGTTCAGGTTTTCGATGACCATGATGTAAAAGGCCGAAATATAATCGGTAAAATCTTCGATAGGGTAGGGTACTAATTTTCTGGAAAGCGAGTCCTCCCTGATTTGAGGATCTGAATCTATCCGGATGCCAAGGGATTCATAATTTGGGATCCTGACTTCTTTGTTCAGGGAATCAACTTTATAAGTATCAAAAAGTTGAATGGGGATATTCCCAACAATCCCACCGTCAACCATTAAATCCAAATCATTTTTTTCGTTTTGTTCGGAATAAGTTTTTCCGATGCTGTCAACAAAAACAGCCTGGAAATAAAGTGGTATCGACATGGAAATCCGAACAGCATCTTTTACCTTCATCTTTGGATAGGTTTCATGGGATAAGAATATGAGTTGCTGCTTGTTCAAACAGGTTGCGGTAACATATAAGTCCTTATAACCGTTTTGATGAAGTTCCCCGAAAGTTGTTTCGGTATCTCCTGTTTTATTTTCAATTAAGGCCCCAATCCATTCCTTGAATTTTTCGCCCCGGTACCAGCCATAATTATTTTTCGTCCGGGAAATCCCGCCAAAGAAAATGTACTTTCCATCATTAAAATCTTCAAAATCCGTTTCTGAAATAATCGAATCCATTTCAGAAGAAGAATATCCAAGTACAAACAACAATGAACTGATAGCTCCAGCGGATGTACCACCTGCTTTTTCAATGTTATCCACTATCCCGTTTTCCTCCAAAGCCTGAATCGCTCCGGCATAAGCAATCCCACGGATACCTGCCCCTTCAAAAACAAGATTCTTGATTTCCTGCGTTTGGGAATAACTTATGGTCTTAATGAAAAATATTAGGATTATACTTAATATTTTGAATTTCATATTTTTCAGAGGCTACTTTTTGGGGTTTTTATTTCAGAAAAATTTATGAACTAAGATGACTATAACACCAACCTGATTCAGCTTAAATATCCAACCACTCTTTAAAGCTTCCCGCCCTTTCGCGACTCACTACCACATCGCCATCATAAGAGGGAGAGAGTGTAATGTTCAACCTGCTGTTGAACCAGGAACTTATTTTTTTCACACTTTTTACGTTGACTAACATTTTCCGGTTTATATGGAAAAAGGAGGATGGATCCATTTGCTTTGCAAGGTCCACAATCGAATAATGAACGATATGCCTTTCTTTATTAAACAAAGTGGCAAAGGTTAGTCCCTCTTCTGAAATCAAATAGGCAATATCATCGCTGTTTATAGGAAGGTAATTATCGCCCATTTTTATAAGGAAACGTTTTTTTGGGGTAAATGCTTTCTTTTTCAATATTTCTTCGAGAAGGCCTTTTTCTGGTGGATGAAAAGCACCTTTTAATTTCCTGAATTTATCCAATGCAGATTTCAGGTCTTTGATATCATAGGGTTTTATGATGTAATCGATACTGTTTACCTGGAAAGATTTTATGGCATATTCGCTAAAAGCTGTTGTGAAAATTACCGGTGCACTTACCTCAACGGCATCAAAAATATCAAAACAATTTCCATCGCTCAATTGGATGTCCTGGAAAATTAGGTCGGGCATGGGGTTTTCTTTATACCATTTAATCCCGGCCGTGACCGAGCCAATAGTGCCAACAACATTTATGGAATTGTCAATTCTGTTCAACAGATTTGCCAATCGGGCTGCTGTAGGTTTTTCGTCTTCAAATATTAAAACGTTCATAGTCGATTTTTGTTAAAATGGGCATTGAAACCGTAAAATCTGATTCATTAATTTCAATGTTTACAGCCTGTTCAGAAAAACAGGAAAACCTTTGGGTAAGGTTTTGTATCCCTTGGTTTGTGGATTCCACAACATCGTCCCGAAGGTCAATATTATTCTTAACGACAATTTGTTTTTCATCGTTGTACAGAATTATCCGTAATGGGTTTTCCATTGTGAATTTGTTATGTTTTATTGCATTTTCAATTAATAATTGCAAAGAAGCCGGAGGGATGTAAGAATTTTGGACGATGGATTTATCCAATGCATTTTCAAAAATAATCCCTTCATCAAAACGATGCCTTATCAAAAAGAAATAATCATTAACAAAATGGATTTCATCATGCAGCGGTACAAGTGCTAATTCATTTTTTTCGATAACATAGCGCAATGTTTTTGATAGGCGCAATAAAAACTCTTCCGCAATATCAGTATTGGTTTGTATAAGTGAAGACAGTACACTCAGGCTGTTGAATAAAAAATGAGGTTCTATCTGTGACTTCAATACGAGATATTGAGCCAGGGTGTTTTCTCGTTTCAGTTTTTCCATTTTTAGCTGGTCTTCTTTTCTTTTAAGTGTGGATGTAAAGAAAACATCAGCGGTAAAAATCATCATATATATTGAAAAAAGGCTCATGGTCAACTCTGGGTTAAATATGGGAACATCTGACCAGACTTCATTCATGTGGAAAATTCTCATATCAACGATACGGTATATTAAGTTATACCCAAATCCTGCTATGAACCCAAAAACAAAATTAAAAGAGAACAACAAATAGCCGAACAGTGATTTGTTTTTAATGGATGATGCTTGCTTTTTATGGATTACTGCACTAAAATATGCTGCAACATACCAGATAATCAGCCAATAGGCAATAAAAAGAAATAAAAATAAAACCCTCCGCAAATTGATTTCCCAAATTTGCATCGATTGATCGCCTGTTACAAAAATAAGGTGGACGAAAAAGATCAGGAAAAACCTCATTAAGAATTTATTTGACCGAAGGTTGTTCATGTTATAAGTTTATTTGCATTCATATGAACCAATAAGTAAAAGTATGGAAAAATATCTTTCCAGAATTTCACCGAATTTATAAAAACGGATTTAGGGATTGTTTTATTGACTATACTTATTTGGTGAACCATCATGATTTTCATTTTGATGCAAAACTATGATTACCATGGGCATCCTGACCTAAAAATCTGTTAAGTTGTAGATTGGTGCAATGGAAAGTGATATTTTGGGGTTGAACTGTAAATTTACAACTCAACATCAAATCATCCCAATTCATCCTTTTATTCAACAATTCAATAGAAAGCCAAGCTGATAAGCATAATTACGGAATAGTTTTGCATCCTAACAATAAGGTGCAAGATGCAAAAAACAAAAAGAAATCACAGAATAAGGTTCATCGTTTCATTTTTACTTGGCTTTAGCTTCTTAATGCTAATAAACACAAACCTATCAGCGCAGGACTTAACACAAACGATAAAAGGGAGGGTTGTGGACAATGACCTTCAGTTTGCTTTGCCCGGTGCTTCTATAGTTATTTTAGGTTCCGATCCATTGATCGGTGTCATAACAGATGTAGATGGATATTTCCGCCTTGAAAATATCCTGTTGGGTCGTTATAATTTACAGATAAGCTATATGGGTTATGAGCCTTCCATCATCAGTGAGCTGGAGGTGGGTTCCGGGAAAGAAGTAGTTGTGAATGTGGGTTTAAAGGAATCATCTGTCAAGTTGGATGAAGTGGTGGTAAAGGCCTATCAGGATAAAAAAGAGCCGCTGAATTCCATGGCAATTATCAGCAGTCGACAGATCAACATGGAAGAAGCTTCCCGTTTTGCTGGTGGGTTTGATGACCCATCACGATTGGTGGCTTCTTATGCAGGAGTTGCCAGTAACACAAACAGTAACGCTATTATAATCCGTGGCAATGCGCCCAAAGGTTTGCTATGGCGGATGGAAGGGCTCGAAATCTCGAATCCCAGCCACTTTGCAAATATGACTTCTTTTGGTGGCGGTGGCCTTACTGCATTGAGTTCACAAATGTTGGCATCATCCGATTTTTATACCAGTGCTTTCCCGGCGGAATTTGGAAATGCCCTTTCCGGAGTTTTCGATATTAAATTACGTTCTGGTAATAGGGACAAACACGAACATACCATAAAGGTAGGTTTGATGGGAATCGACCTTTCTTCTGAAGGGCCTTATAAAAAAGGGAAAGGGGCAACTTACCTGTTCAACTATAGGTATGCATTATTTGGGTTATTGGAACCTATTTTGCCCGAAAATGCCGGTTTGATAAAATACCAGGATTTTAATTTCAAAACGGATTTGCCCACAAAAAAGGCAGGGATATTTTCTGTCTGGGGGATTGCTTCTACTGATTATTCCGGATCGAGGGTAACAAAAGAAGTGGAAGAATGGGAGTATGAGCAGGATCGGGAAGAATCGGATGGTCGTACCTATATGGGCGCATTGGGTGCAACGCACAAGCTTATCATTGGTAAAAAATCGCTTTTGAATTCTTCTCTTGCCCTTTCTCGAAATGGCATCGTCTGGGATATTAACAGAATGGATACCCAAAAAGAATTGCACCCCAATAAAAATATCGAAAACTATTCATGGAAGTACAGCTTATCATCCTATCTGAACCACAAATTCACTGCAAAACATACCAATAGAATAGGTTTCTCGGTTGATTTATTGAATTATAACATGCTCATTCAGGAAGCACCGGCACTGGGCCAGGATTTGGTCTCCTTTGTTGATGACAAAGGGAGCAGTGAACTCATACAGGCTTTTTCACAATCCCGTTTCAATCTGTCCGATAAAGTTACGATAAATGCCGGTATCCATGCACAATACTTTACCTTGAACAATCATTATGTCGTGGAGCCAAGATTGGGATTAAATTGGAATTTTAAGCCTTCGCACTCCCTGAATTTTGGTTATGGCGATCATAGTCGTTTGGAAATGTTGTTTTTGTACCTTGGACAGCAGAATACGCCCAATGGGATTATCCAACCCAATAAAAGCCTCGATTTCACAAAATCGCACCATCTTGTTGTTGGGTATAATTGGGTCATCAACGAAAACATGAATTTTGGTGCCGAAGCCTATTATCAATATTTGAACAGCGTGCCGGTAAAGCCAGGCACTTCGTACTCCATGATGAACGTTGACCAGAACTGGTTTATTGATGATGTACTTACAAATAAAGGCACAGGTGAGAATTACGGGTTGGATCTAACCCTTGAACGCTATATGAACAAAGGTTATTATTATTTGGTCACCACTTC
>JAJRTT010000263.1 GCA_024278155.1 Bacteroidota bacterium
AAATGCTCCCAAATATGCAGGAACACAAAAACCAAAAATATCTGTGCGCTCCAATAATGCACGTTCCTGAAAAACGCTGCCCCCGGATTGGCAATTATCATTAAACTTATTGAATCGTAGGCAGCGTTCACATCAAACGGAACAGCGAGAACCACACCGGAAATGGCACATATGAGGAAACTTGCGGTTGCGATGGCACCGTAGGTATCAAAGGTTAATAAGATTTTTATTTTGTTAAACAGTTTCACAAATTATAGCTGCTTCAAAAGGATTAACGATAAAACTTGTCATCAATCCAATTCTTGGGATTGTTTTGAATGTATTTTTTAATTCTCCAATATTCTTTTTGATCACGGATAATATGGTCGTGATAGTTAATCTGCCAGAACCTGTTTGTTTTATTGTATTTTTCAAAGGGCAAATTATGCAGGTCGATGAAATCATCGATTTTTGTTGTCACAGATGATTTATATCCTGCCATAAATGATGAAATGGATTTGGGTTTACGTTTAAATTGTTTGGCGGGGTCGGCGGGGTCGGCATGTAGAGACGCACGGCCGTGCGTCTCTACGTCCCCAACGTCCCCAACGTCCCCAACGCCCGGTCCAACCCGATTATCCAATCGGTTTTTATTTTTTAAAATTATTATTGCATGGACATGATTTGGCATTATTTGGTATTCATCCAAAAACAATTCCTTTCGTATTTTGAATGATTCCAACCATTCATGATTTGCAATTCGACCAAAATCAGAAAAAATCATTTTATCATTTTCTATTTTCCCTAATAGGCATTCAAAATTTTGTATGATAAATGTCACGAAATAATATCCATTCCTGGAATAATCCCATCCGGGCATCCTGTTTGACTCTATCCGATATTTGTTTTTATATTTATCCATTTACCCTTTCTGAAACATTCAATTCAGCCCAATTTCACAACGTATTCCCCATTCCCTTCATCAACTGAAAAATCCAAAATAGCCAATGCACTATCCGCAGGACCTTTTATATCGTTACCGTTCAAACTAAAAGAAGAGCCATGGCAGGGACAGATTAGTTTGTTGTTTTCGATGGAATTGATCTGGCATCCAAGATGGGTACATTTTGAGGATAAAAAACGGATATCGGATTTTTCCTTTACGATGATTATTTCACCATGAAAGCTAACCCCTTCCTGGATTTCCGGTGGAATACGGATGATGCCGGGTTTTGTCAGTTCCGCCCCCCTTTTAACCGCCATTGCCCCGATCAGCACAAAAGGCAGCATCAGCAACCAACTGAGCGACTTCAAAAAATCCTTTCTGCTTATCTTGTTATTTGTCAATACAAATTGCCCTTCCTATTGTTTGATCCATTTCCCTGTTTGCAGGACTTCCCTTCCTTTTAAAATTTCATAAAAATATAAGCCGGAAGGTACTCCATTGATTTCAATTTCAGCCGATTCATCAAAGTCAGTTTCAAGAATTATTCTGGAATGAATATCCAATAACCGAAAATGCAATCCTTCTCCAGCTCCCTTTATCTGAATAAAATTATTTCCAGGATTTGGATATACTTGAAAGATACCCCTATTGAAAGTAATATTGTGTTTCCCTGTTAGTGGATTTCCATAATTCTCGGTTATCAAACGTATATCCCGGGTTTTTTCATCCGGGAAATCCAGGTAATCCCAGCGGGTTATGGCCAGTAAAAAGCCACCAGTCGGAAGTGCCGTCAAATCCGAAAAAGCATATTGGCCGCCGCCGCCCCAAAACCGGTGTTCAAGGACTTCCCCATCGAGGTTTGTGGTGAACAATGACACCCATGAATCCTGCACCGGATTATTGCTCAGGTTCCGTGTCCCGCCAAAATAGATCGTATCCGTGTTCACAAAATCAAGTTTTCCGGGCGTATCGATGGAATCGGGGATACCGAAAGTGTAAGTATCTGTCACGTTTGCATTTTCATCCATAATATTAAAAGCCATGTCCATCTCCCAGGGTGAACCCGGGATAGGCGCCGATATGTACAAACCCATTTTTATGTAATCAAAATTGTTGATCAACTTATTTTGGCCCTGGGGATGGATGTTGATATTTGCAGGGAAATCATATTGGGTTTCAAAATTGAGCCCGCTATCAAACTGAAAAGTTTCAAAACCCGCAAAGAGATGGAATTTTTCAGTCCCGGGAATTTCGATGATCGTTGGGTCATAGGCCACTGATTCCCCGAATATAACTTTATTCACCTCATTGATGTTTTCGTCAAGCTCCCAAAGGATATAACTTCCCTGAAGGGCCTCATAACTTGTAGAACCAACAAACAACAGATTGCCATTGGAACGGACAATGGCATCCGAAACAACTTCCATGGTATCAGCAGAGCCCAGGATCATTGAATTGACAAGGTTCAGGCTTTCATCGAACCATAACAGGCACAATTGCTCGTCCTGGGTGTTTTTTTCCATTGCCTTGGCCCAAAAAAGCAAACCTGTTGGATCCACTTTCAAGAAGCCCTTTATAAGCACATCATAGTCCCCCACCTCATCCAGGTATAGACTGTCACTGAATTCAAGGTTGAAATCCGATTTATAAACCATATTGGAATAGTTCGTGAATCTTTCCTGGTAATTTCCTGCAATTTCCCCACGGTGAACGGTCAGGAACAGGATATCAAAATAGAGGTAATCCATGCTTTCGACATATTCGTCTTCTGGCGTGGCAATCCATTTTTCAATTTGATTCTGTGAGGGAACAGCAATTGCCCCCATCATTAGCAAAAAAGTAAAAATTGTTTTTCTGAATAGTATAGTTCGTATCATAATTGGCAAAAATAGCAAAGTTTAACATTTCGTTAACAGAACCCCTGTAAGTTTCTCCCTATTCTTACGGACTAATTGACAAAAAGTACTATGATCCGGAAAATAATTTACACGATTATCTTTATGTCTTTCATTTCCAACAACAACTCCAACTTAATGGCGCAGGTAAAAAACCCAAGAAATATCGAATCCAACTGGAAAACCGATACGACCAAACATATTGCCGAATTATCGGAATTTACGGTTGCCCTGCCCCGTGGTGCGTTTCCGAAAATTGATTTTCCTGTTTTCATGGACAAAGAGAAGGGCCTGAAGGAATTTTATGCACAGGAACCTGTAATAAGCGTTGATATTGATGGTGAGGCTAAAGCTTATTCGTTGAACATGCTAAGCATCCACGAAATATCCAACGATACGCTCAATGGAGTCCCAATCCTTGCAACCTATTGCCCTTTGTGCAATTCAGGGATTATTTTTGACCGCCGTTTGAAGTTTGAAGGACAAGACTGGTTACTGAAATTTGAAGTTTCGGGAATGTTGCGCAATAGCGATATGGTGATGTTCGACCGGCAAACGGAAAGCTGGTGGCAACAACTGATGGGACAAGCCATGGTTGGAAAACTTGCCGGGGCGGAATTGGAGATGCTCCCTTCCCTGATTATTTCCGTGGAGGAATTTTTTGAACGCTATCCCAAGGGGAAAATCCTGTCGAAAGAAAATGGGGACCAGGAATCACAGGCCTATTACGGCACAAATTATTATGCAAAATACGATAGCATTGGCAACTCGCCCTGGGGAAAATATTTCGATGTGGAATTATTGGATGACCGTTTGCCGGCCATGGAAAGGATTGTGGACATAGAAAGCGAAAAAGGACATAAAATTTACCCATTTTCGGTTATTGAAAAAAAAGGTGTGATAAATGACA
>JAJRTT010000264.1 GCA_024278155.1 Bacteroidota bacterium
CCGTCAACACCACCAAGGTCGATAAATACACCGTAAGAAGTAATATTTTTAACGGTCCCTTCAAGTACCTGTCCTTTTTCAAGTTTGGAGATGATTTCGGCCCTTTGTGCTTCAAGTTCGTCCTCGATAAGGGCTTTGTGCGAAACAACCACGTTTTTATATTCGTGATTAATCTTCACTACCTTGAATTCCATTGATTTATCAACGTAAATATCGTAATCGCGGATAGGCTTCACATCAATTTGCGAACCCGGGAGGAAAGCCTCGATGCCAAATACATCTACGATCAAACCACCTTTGGTACGTGATTTTACATGACCGTTGATGATTTCGTCTTTATCAAAAGCTTCGTTGATCCGCTCCCATGAACGCAGTATGCGTGCTTTTTTGTGGGAAAGGATCAATTGCCCATTGGCATCTTCCTGGTTTTCGACGTAAACTTCTATTTTGTCCCCGATTTTCAAATCAGGATTGTACCTGATTTCGCCAAGGGGAATCACACCATCGGATTTATAGCCAATGTTCACCACAACTTCCCTTGTTGTTTTGGAAACAACTGTTCCGTCCAATACCTCATGCTCGGTAATGGATTTTAAGGTGTTGTCATAAATGTCTTCCAGTTTTTTCTTTTCCTCGGGATTGTAGGTTTCCTGTTTTTTCCCAACAGAATCCCAATCAAATTCGGGAGGATCGGTTGATGATGTTACCGGTGCTTCGGTTTTTTCTTCGGCCGGTTTTTCTTCCACAACTTCTTCCTTTTTCTCTTCGGCCATAGGCTCTTCTTTCGCCTCTTCCTTTACTTCTTCTTTTGCTTCAGCTACAACTTCTTCCTTCACTTCTTCGGCTTTTTCCTCTTCTTTTTCAGCTTTTGGCCCTTCATCTTCAACTTTTGGCTCTTCAGCCTCAACTTTTACGGCTTCTGCTTTTTCCTCTTGCTTTTCTTCGGCAACTTCGGCTTTGGGCTCTTCCTGTTTTCCTGCTTTTACTTCATTTGTTTGAGTCTCTTCAGCAGCTTGTTCCAGGTTTTTGTCTTTGTTTTCTTCTGACATTAATTTAAAGTTTGTATCCGGTGGTTTTCATTTCTTTCCCCGATTATAAAAGAACTTCAACCTTCCCGGAAATTGTTTGACATACATTAAAAATCGGGGGTGCAAAAGTAGCTTATTTTTCCATAATAAAAAATGTTATTTCACAACAATGTTTTGGGCGTATTAATCAACTATCTTTGCAGGCAAATTATTGATTTCTATCACAATTGAAAATTCATAAAACATTCTATCAAATGGCTTTAAAATGTGGGATAATCGGGATAACAAATATTGGGAAAACCACCATATTCAATTGTATTTCAAAAACCAAGGCACAGACAAGTAATTTTGCCTTTAGTGCTTCCAAGTCCAATCTCGGGATCGTGAACGTCCCCGACAGGCGATTGGATGAAATTTCGAAAATCGAGAAACCTGAGAAATCAATCCCTGCCACTGTTGAGATAGTGGATATCCCGGGTTTGGCAAAAGGGGCCAGCCAGGGCGAAGGGATCGGGAACAAGTTCCTGGACGATATTCAGCGAAGCGATGCCTTGATCCATGTGCTGCGTTGTTTTGATGATGAAAACCTCCCGCATATTGAAGGTTCCGTGAACCCTGTCAGGGACATGGAAATTGTTGACCTCGAATTGCAGGTGAAGGATTTGGGGATGGTGGAAAGGAAATTGGCCCGCATGGAGAAACTCGTGAAAACCGGGGACAAGGATGCAAAAAAAGCCGTTGAGGTTTTGAAAAAGTATATTGCCCATTTTGAGGATTTTAAAAATGCACGGAGCATTGACCTGACTGATTCGGAAAAAGAAATCGTGGAGGATGTTTATTTGCTCACGGACAAACCTGTGGTTTATGTTTGTAATGTGGACGAGGCCTCAGCCACATCAGGGAACAGATATGTGGAAATGGTGAAAGATGCGCTGAAAAGTGAAACTGCCGAAGTGCTGATTATTGCCGGGGCTTTGGAGGCCGATATTTCGGAACTGGAAACAGAAGAGGAACGGAAAGAGTTCCTTGAAGATGCAGGCCTGTCTGAACCCGGGGTGAACAGGATGATACGGGCCGCTTACGATTTATTGGACCTGCAATCTTTTCTTACCGCCGGGCCCAAGGAATGCCGGGCATGGACCATTAAAAAAGGGATGAACGCACAGGAAGCCGCCGGAGTGATCCACAGTGACCTGGAACGCGGGTTCATCAGGGCCGAGGTAATCAAGTATGATGATTATATTGCATTGGGTTCCGAAAAAGCCGTGAAGGATGCCGGTAAGATGCACCTCGAAGGAAAGAAGTATATTGTGCAAGATGGGGATATAATGTTTATCCGTTTTAATGTTTAATGGCAAAAATGAAACAAGCGTCCACGCAGGCATATGCAACAAGCGTCCACGCTTGTTGTGGATATTAATCGTAAGCAAGGACACTTAATCCGTAATAATTGCAAGCGGGGACGCTTGCAACATGTGGTTGGGCAATATTGACCTTTACGCAAGCGTGGACTCTTGCTTCATGGAGGTTTTCTAATAACCAAATCAAAATCTTTCGAATCATGAAAACCAAACAAATTTTAAAATGGGTTGCCCGTATCCTGGGAGGGATTTCAATTATCTTCTTCCTTACATTTGCCATTGGTGAGGGCATTCCCGGTTTAATGAAATCGGACAATGGCCAATTACGCAGTATCATGCTTTTGCTTGCCTTTGCCACGCTCGGGTACATCTTTGGCTGGTTCCGTGAAAAGGAAGGCGGAGTGTTTATGATGGTTGCCGGTTTTTTGTTGGGTGCCGATATGTTTTATTATAGCGGCACAAAGGACATTATGGCTGTCCTTGTTTATTCCCTGCCCTTTATAATCCCGGGGGTATTGTTTTATTTGGCTTGGAAAAAGGAGGTTAAAGATTAGGCCTTCCCTTTTCCGGGTTTTTCAGGATTTCTATCATTTGCACAAACCTCCTTTTTTGTGTTTCGGTTTTTTTTGCGCTCATGATCCATTGAACGTAATTTTTCCGGTGGGAAGGGGGAAGCTTTTCGAATTCTTTTTTTGCCATGATATGGTTTTTGAAATTACTTGTCGAAATTAAAGCTTTTCTGAATTTTAAAGTACATATGTAAACTTTTTATATATTTGCAAAAGATCCAACCAAAGAATCTGTATTTTTTTAAAGACCAACACCATGAAACGTCCATGTCAAAATAATCATTAATTTGATTTTTGGGATGATTATTTTTTTTGGCCAGTTCCAGGTTGTATTCGGAAATAAAACTTAAACACATGAAACGCATCGTGATTTGTGCCGATGGCACGTGGAACAAACCCGAGAAAGACCTACAAAAAGATTTCCCTACCAATGTCTTGAAAGTTGCCCGGGCAATTGCACCCATTGCAAATGATGGGATAAAGCAGGTTGTATTTTATGATTGGGGCCTGGGCTCCTATCATGCCTCTATTGCCGGGGGAGGGTTTGGAAAAGGGATAAACAAGAACATTGCCGACAACTACCGGTTTATCGTACAGAATTACGATCCGGGCGACGAACTCTATTTCTTTGGGTTTAGCCGGGGCGCATACACCGTTAGGAGCCTTGCCGGGCTCATCAATAATTGCAGCATCCTGAAACGGGAACATGCCAACCGGATAGAGGAAGCATTCGAGGTTTACAAAAGCCCCAAAATCCATCCCGATGATGACTTCTCCGTTGATTACAGAAAGAAATATTCCGTTGCCGCAAAAACAAGGATTAAATTTATTGGGGTGTGGGATACCGTTGGCGCATTGGGAATCCCGTTCAGGATGTTTGGCTTCCTGAACGAAAAACATCTTTTCCACGACAATAAGATTGGGCCAAATATTGATGTCGCCCGACATGCAATGGCCATCGATGAACTCCGGGACGATTTTAAACCGACTATTTGGAAAAAAAGG
>JAJRTT010000265.1 GCA_024278155.1 Bacteroidota bacterium
AAATCAAAAACCGATATGAGAAAACAAATAGTGGCCGGAAACTGGAAAATGAACAAAACTTTTCAGGAGGCAGACGAATTGATCAATTCCATTCTGGAATACATAAAGAAAGATGAAAATACGGCAGAAGTCGTTATCTGTCCACCATCCCTTTATCTGGAGCTTGCCTCCGACCAGGCAAATGATACCACCCTGATGATTGGGGCCCAGAATATGAGCTGTAAGGGGTTCGGTGCTTTCACAGGTGAAATCTCGGCGCCCATGCTGGCTTCCATGGGAATTGATTATTGTATCCTTGGCCATTCCGAAAGGCGGAAGTATTTCAACGAAAGCCATGAAATGCTCACGGGAAAAGTGGAGATGGCCTTGAAACACGGAATCGCGCCCATTTTTTGCTGTGGCGAACAACTTCCCGAGCGGGAAAGCGGAAACCATTTCAATGTGGTGAAAGAACAAATCGAAAAAGCTTTGTTCCATTTGCCCGAAAGTGATTTTTCAAGAATCGTGCTTGCTTATGAACCGGTTTGGGCAATAGGGACGGGGGTTACCGCTACATCTCGCCAGGCACAGGAAATGCACCTTTACATCCGTAACCTCATCAAGGATAAATATGGGGATGATGTTGCACAGGAAACTGCCATCCTTTACGGAGGGAGCTGCAATGCGAAAAATGCCGGGGAACTGTTCTCCAATCCCGATGTGGATGGAGGCTTGATCGGTGGTGCTTCCCTGAAAGCCGAGGACTTTATCCAAATTGTCCGGGCATTTGACTAAACCTTGTTCCAACATGAACTACATTGAGGTAAATTTCAAGATCGAACCACGGGTTCCGGGAACAGAGATACTGATTGCCCAACTATCCCTTATCGGATATGAAAGCTTTCTTGAGAATGAGGAAGGTGTGCAGGCCTACATCCAGGAGCCACTTTTTAAACTTGTTGATATTCAGGAATTGGATATCCTTTCGATGGAAACATTCAAGGTTTCGTTTGCCCATGATTTGATCAAGGACAAAAACTGGAACAAAGTTTGGGAAAGCAATTACGACCCCGTTTTAATTAAGGGCAAGGTATATATTCGGGCTCCTTTTCATAATGAAATGGAAAATGTTGCGTTTTCTATACTGATAAATCCGAAAATGTCATTTGGTACCGCACATCACGAAACAACTTCAAACATGATCGAGCTCATGCTCGATGAGGACATGAAGGGCGCATCCGTTCTGGACATGGGATGTGGTACGGGCGTTCTCGCCATCCTTGCCGAGATGATGGGCGCCAAATCGGTCCTGGCAATTGACAACGATGAATGGGCCTACAACAATTCCCTCGAAAACATCAGAAACAACCGTTGCCGCAATATCAATGTCTTGCTTGGCGATGTGGCTTTGTTGGGCGATGAGAGTTTCGATTTTGTGATTGCGAACATCAACCGCAATGTACTTACGGAAAATATCCCGGTTTATTCCAACCACCTGAAAAAGGGAGGTTCGATGCTCTTGAGCGGGTTCTATCAATCTGATCTTGGGCATATCGAAACTGTCACCCACAAGGCAGGTTTAACAATGGAATCGAGGCGAGAAAAAAACAACTGGATGGCGGTAAAACTTAAAAAACAATAATTGTAGCCCCATGATCTTTCGGCGAATTTTTATATTGAACTTCATCTTGTTGACAATGTCAATGGGAGTAAATGCACAGAAGCTCCAAAAATTTTCTGAAGATTCAGAAACCTTCCTAAGCGAACTTGATGATTTGTTTTCGACTATAAGTGTGAAAAAAACCAAGCAGAAATGCGCCAAAATGATGGAGCATTTTACCGATAACTGGAACACGGGCGTATTTACCACGGAAATAAAACAGAATACCATAACCGTTTGCAATAAAATGTTGAAACGAAGGATGAAACCCTATCCTCATTTCTATCATTACCTTGCAAGTTTGAACGGCTTGATGGATTATGACCATTCAATTGAAAGTTATCTCGCCTGGCAAAAGAGCGTGGATACTTTGGTGAAGGCCAAACGAAGCACAAAGTCCTTTACTGTTTTCGTAAAGTCAAGTTTTAATTTGTTGAACGGGAATATTTTATATACCTCAAAGGCCACAACCTGGAAGTCGGGCACCTACGATTTTTATTTCCGGTTCGATTCGGTCCCGGAAGTTGTTTTTGACGAGGATATTACGCTTACATGTTATGCCAACAAGGACAGTTCGATCATATATGGCACAAAGGGGGTTTATTATCCACTTCGTAATTCATGGGAAGGGCATAAGGGAAAGGTAAACTGGAACCGGGCAGGTTTTAGTTCCGACAAAGTTTATGCACTGTTCGGTGATTATGTGATAAACCTTAGTTTTTCGAGATATACCGTGGATTCGGTTTCTTTTTACCATAAAGGTTATTGGGAAGAACCGTTGTTGGGGCAGTTTGACGAAAAAGTACTTGCCAACGTAACGGTCGAAAAGGCTTCTTATCCCCGTTTCAAGTCTTATTTCGCTTTTGTGGCCATAAAGGACCTTTTTGAAGGGGTCGATTATGGTGGTGGGATCGAAATGCGGGGAGGAAGGCTTATTGGCGCAGGGACCACGGAAACAGAGGCCATTATAAACATTGTCAAGGACGATGAGCAGTTTATGCGCATAAAGTCAAAAACCTTTGTGATACGGCCCGAAAAAGTTTCCTCTTCCCTTGCCTCGGTGACTATTTATTTTGAGGAGGATT
Source organism: Bacteroidota bacterium (assembly GCA_024278155.1). GTDB lineage: Bacteria > Bacteroidota > Bacteroidia > Bacteroidales > JAADJA01 > JAADJA01. The sequence goes on from JAJRTT010000265.1 coordinate 2,725, forward strand.
CAATTTATCATCCTGGCCTCAAAATGAGCTATATTGATGATAACAAGGAGCTCTCCCTGGTGCGCACGGGCGACGGCACCTCAAAAAGCCCCTTTTTCGATTCCTTCCATAACCTTGATATACATGCCGAAGCGATTTATTGGCAAATGGATTCCCCGACATTGAATATCGAAGCGGTAAAGGGTGTTTCAGGTTTGGGCAGGGCTACTTTCGAATCAAGTAACTATTTCTCCCAGCCCAGGTATGAAAGGTTACAGGGGATAGATGTAATCAACCCTTTGATCTCGATCAAGCGCTATGCCGATAAATATGGCCTTAAAGAAGTGTATGTCACCGGGCTTTCTGAAGATATGCGGATGCCTGAAACCCAGGTTAAAGCTTTGTTGGTAAACCTGTCCAACCAGGGTTTTGTAATTTATAGCCGGGATGAACAGAAAGCTTACATCAAGGAAAAACTGTATGATTATATTGATGCGGCAAATAGGAAAATCGACTATGATGTAATCCAGTTCAATTCGGAAACCTATGGCTTTCAAAATGCATCCATGGAGCTGGATAGTTTTGGTTTAAGGCTTTATGGAGTCCCGTTGGTTGTTATGAGCGATTCCCAGAATGTGTTTATTTATCCGCAAAACGAAGAACTTATCGTGAAAAAAGGGATGGACTTTTCTTTTTCTGGAAGGGTTCATGCCGGCCTGTTCGATTACTATGCAAGGAAATGTGATTTCCACTACGATCAGTTTATGTTGAATATGGGAGTGATCGACTCCATGAGTTTTAAGGTAAGGAGTTTTGAGAAAAACGAATATGGCGAACGTGAGTTGGTCAGGATTAAAAACGTGGTTGCCGATTTTGGGGGCGATTTGATGATAGATGCGCCCGACAATAAATCGGGCTTGAAGTATTACCCCCAGTTCCCGATTTTTACGAGTACCAGGGACGCTTATGTTTTTTATAATAAACCGTCGATTTGGGGGGGCGTTTATGCCAAGGATAAATTCTTCTTTTATGTTTATCCCTTTACAATTGACAGCCTCGATAACTTTAAAACGGAAATCCTGGAATTTAAGGGATACCTATCTTCTGCGGGGATTTTCCCTGATATAGAGAACGCCTTGAAGGTACAACCCGATTATTCCCTTGGTTTTACGACACAGACACCTCCCGAGGGATATGCCGTTTATGGTGGAAAAGGGGATTTCTTTTCAGAGCTTAATTTGAGCAATAAAGGTTTAAGGGGAAATGGTTCGCTACAATACCTTACATCCACGTCCTGGTCGAAAGGGTTTGTTTTCTTCCCTGATTCCATGAACGCACTTGCCGATAATTTTGTGCTTGCCGAACAATTTACACCTATCGAATACCCAACGGCCAAAGGAATAAATGTTGACCTCCATTGGGAACCCTATCTGGACTTTTTGCGGATTTCGGAAACCGAATTTCCCCTGAGTATGTTTGGTGATCAATCCCAGCTCTCTGGATCGTTGGTCCTCACACCTGAGGAACTAAAAGGGGCAGGCTTGATGAGTTTTGAAGATGCCGAGATGCAATCAAAGCTTTATAAGTTTAAACAGCATGAGATTTTTGCCGATTCGGCTGATTTTAAATTGACCTCGAAAGAATTTGATGCTTCGGCTTTTGCAACGCACAATTACAAATCGCATATTGATTTTAATGAACGCAAGGGGGAATTTGCGTCCAATGGTGGGGCCTCGATCGTTGATTTCCCGGTAAACCAGTATATCTGTACTATTGATGAGTTTAAATGGTTCATGGATTCGTATGAGATTGCCATCGGCAATGCAGAAAAGGAGGCTGAGATGGCACAATACGATGATTTAACGATTCGGGAATTGGTGGATGTCCCCTTACAGGGCTCAGAGTTTATTTCAACCCATCCCGACCAGGATTCCCTCCGTTTTATTTCCACCATTGCTACCTATAACCTAAAGGATTACATTATCAACGCCAGCGATGTGAAGTATATCAGGGTGGCCGATGCGGCAATATTCCCCGTTGACAGGAAAATCATTATCGAAAGGGATGCCCATTTTGATCCTTTGGAACATGCAAAGATACTTGCTAATACGGTTACAAAGAATCATGAAATATATGATGGTACGGTTGAAATCCTGGGAAGGAAAAATTACAATGCGGTCGGTAATTATGATTATGTGGACGAAACCGGGTACCGGCAAAAAATCCTGTTGAAAGAAATAGGTGTCGATCCCGGGTTTCAAACCATTGGAAAAGGTACCGTTTCCGATACCACCGGGTTTTCCATCAGTATGGATTTCGATTTTTCCGGGGATATTACCCTAAAGGCGAGTGATGAGTTCCTGGAATTTGATGGAGGTTTCAGGATACGCCATACATGTAGTTCAGGGGCAAGGGACTGGGTGAAGTTTACCAGTCACGTAGACCCAAAAGACATTTACCTCGGGATCGACAAGGACCTTAAAAATGTAGCAGGCGACAAATTGGTCTCGGGCTTGATATTTTCACAGGAATCCAACCGGTTTTATTCCGGGTTCCTGGCACCAAAGCGCAGTAGTAGCGATCAAGTTGTGCTTGCGGCAGATGGGTTTATCAAATTTGATAAAAAGTCGGAAACCTATCATATTTCAAGCTATGAATACTTAAAGGGGAAATCCCTGGAAGGAAACCATATTTCCCTGGGCCGCAAAAAGTGTATTTTAAGTGCTGAGGGGAGATTTGAACTTGGGGTGGGCCTGGGCATGGTGAAATTGGAAACCGTGGGTGCCGCAAAGCATTACATTATCCCTGATTCAACGAGCTTTCATATGGTCGTTGGGATTGATTTCCCCTTTGAAGATAAAGCAATGGATTTGCTTGTCGAAAACATATCAGGGAAAAACCTGCAAGGTGTAAGGTTGAACACGCCCTTTTTCACCAAGGCGCTTTCTGACATAATGGGCGAAAAAGCAGCCGAAAAGAGTATCGGGGATTTGCGCTTGCTCGGCAAGTTCAGAAGATACCCAAGTGAGCTGCAACATACTGTTTTCTTCTCCGACCTGAAATTCAAATGGAACCCCGCGACACGTTCCTATGTGTCGGTTGGGCAGCTCGGGATAGGAAGTGTTGGTAAACAGCAGATAAACAGATATGTGGATGGTTATGTGGAAATCGCAAGGAAACGGACAGGCGATGTGGTGAATATTTATATCGAATTTGAAAAAGGGCGGTACTGGTTCTATTTTAATTACAGGAATAACCTGATGCAGTCTATTTCGTCCAATACCGAGTTTAATACGATCCTTAGGGAAATGAAGGAAGATAAACGGAAAGTAAAAGGGGGCAAGGAAGGGGAAGAGTACAACTTCATAATTTCCAACCTGAGGAAAAAGACTGATTTCCTGAGACGGGTCAAAAGCTTATATTGATTACTTTTGTAGCTGAAAAAGAAATCAGGCACTACTTTCAAATTATATTTTATGCTACCGATCAATATTATTGTTGCAATAATCCTTGCTTATCTTATTGGTTCAATCCCGACTTCAGTATGGATCGGACGGGCTTTCTATGGTATTGATGTGCGTACAAAAGGAAGTGGGAATGCCGGGGCCACGAATACGATCAGGGTTTTGGGCGCCAAGGCTGGTGTCCCTGTTTTGATATTCGATATTTTCAAAGGCTGGTTCGCTGTTTTCATCTCCCGTTTTTTTTACGACCCCTCCCTGTCTTTCCCCCCCGAACTGGCCAGCTTTGATTTCATGCTGGCGGTTGCAGCAGTTGTGGGGCATGTGTTTCCAATTTATGTTGGGTTTAAGGGGGGAAAGGGTATCGCAACGATATTGGGTGTCGGGATCGCTTTATATCCAGAAGCCGCCTTCATCGCCATTATTGTTTTTCTTATCATGCTTATAAGTTTTAAGTACGTGTCCCTTGCCTCCATAACGGGTGCGGTTACATTTCCTTTTTTCGAAATCTTTGTCCTTGGCCATCACGACAGCATTATCCTTTTGGTCCTCTCTGTTGCAATTGCCATTTTTGTCCCAATCACCCATCGTGAAAATATTAAGCGTTTGCTAAAAGGTGAGGAATCAAGGGTTTCGCTGAAAAAGAAGTCCTGAGTTCCACCTTCCGTTTTACTGGGGGTTTGTCCTCCGTTTATGTAAACCTTTTTCCCGGTTTTACGTACACCCATAATATATATTTACTCGTTATATTATGAAAACACTACGAAAACTTACGAAAACCGCCCTGGCAATCACAGTTTTATTTGCCATTGTCAATACAGCAAGCGCACAAAGCAACTCTTCTGAACAAGATATTATCAAGAAAGCCGCAGGTTTCTTTGGCAACGAAAAGTTTGTGGAAGCACTTCCATTGTATGCCCAGCTTGTTAGTGTACATACCGAAAACGCAGAGTATAATTTTTGCTATGGCGTGTGTGCGTTGTTTGCAAACAAGAAAGATAAAGAGCAATCCCTCCGTTTTTTGAACAAGGCAGCGAACTTGGATTCGAAGGAGACGGATTTGGATTATTACCTTGCCCTTGCCCATTATCAAAAAGGGGACTATGCCTCCGGCCTTAAGTTTTTCACCACCTATCTTTCTTCCAAACGTGTGAACGAGAAGTTCAGGCAAAAGGCACTTGATGCGGTAAATGCATGTTTAAACGGGATGAACTTGCAGAATGAAAAATGGTTTGCCTCCATCTCTGACGGACAAGAATTTTCATATGATAACTTTTCAAGAGGGTATCCCGTTACCGAAATTTCAGGCGATCTGATTTTAAAGCCGGATATTTTCCAAACAGAAATTGACAAACAGAAACACGAACATACTTATGTGTTTCTTACAGAACCCAGGGGAATTGTGTATTTTGCAGGGTATGGCGGTAATGAAGAAGCCGGAAGGGATATTTATACAACCGTAATGAATCCTGATGGTAACTGGAGTGCGCCCACCAAATTGGGGCCGGCCATCAACACCCCTGCTGATGAAGATTTTCCGGTGATGACCAATAATGGCAACACGCTTTATTTTTGTTCCAAAGGCCATAATTCACTTGGGGGCTATGATATTTTCAGGTCTGACTATAATATGGCAGAACACCGTTGGAACGAAGCGGTAAATTTGGGGGCAGACATAAATTCCCCATTTGACGATATGCTTTATATTACCGGCAAAAATAATAAAATGGCTTATTTTGCCTCAAACAGGATGAGTGAAGAGGGAACGGTCATGGTTTATCAAGGTACGCTAAAACAATCGGGCAATGTTGGGCAAACAATAGAAACACCTCTCGCAGTCAATGACAAACAAACAGGGGCCACAACATCTTTTGTGGTGGCCAAAACCGAAAATGCAGATAAGGATCAGTCACAAGCAAATGCTCCCAATAACTCAGAAGCCTACCAACGTCGTCAACAAATGATGGCAGATAGGGCAGGTGCGCGTAAACTGACCGACAGTACTTTTTTATATGTATCCAATACCAAAGATTATATCAGGGATTTGACGAACAAAAGAAACCGTCTGCGCAATATTGCAAACACAGAAAATATAAATGTGGATGAGTTGAAAAAGGAATTCAATGCGGTTCTTCGGAATCTGGATGGAATACAGGACAACAATAAAGTAAAGGCCGAACTGGCAATGGCCGTGGATATGAAAAAGGGGATTTACCAACATGAAGCTACGAGCCGACAGGCAGGTTTTGTTGCCAATAAACTGGATGAGCAAATCAAGATAAAGACCCGTGAATTGAATAGGTTAAAAGAGAGCGCTTCCAAAATGCAATTGTATTCTGCAAATGGGGATCTCCCTTCAAGCCAAAAGCATTTCGCCAAAGTAAAAGAGGCCTTTATTAGTGCAGATACATTAACCGATTTTTCTTCTGAAATAGTTGCTTTGGCAGCAAATGACATTGAATATGTGGTTCCTGAGAGTGAATTGGCTTTTGCTGATGAAATACTGAAACAAAAGGAAAACACAGCTTTGGTGGCACAACAAACGAAGATAGTCACGGCACCTGTTGTCAAACAAACAGAGGAAATTGCATATAATGATAATGGCAATACAGAAGTGGCAGACGAAAACCTGGAAATAAACCCAGGTGTCGATATCGTTGTCCCGAAGCCCGTGAAAGAGGTTCAGTACAATGAGCTTGCTTATTCCGATACGCAAATATCAGATGAAAACCTTGAGATTGATTCAGGTGTGGACATTGTCGTTCCAAAACAAGTTGAAGAGGTCTTTTATAATGACCTTGCTTATTATGACGAAGGAGTTGGGG
>JAJRTT010000266.1 GCA_024278155.1 Bacteroidota bacterium
GAATCCGGTTCACCGGTAACGCCCAAGGCCTGTCCGTGGCAGGTGAATGTTTATTCCTTTGACGTGGCCCCTTCCGATAGCAATACCATTTTTGCAGGGACCGAAACAGGTTTTGTGAACAAAACAACCGACAAAGGATTGAGCTGGGAACTTGCTGCGCCCGATTACTTTTTTGGTGGCGGTGTAACCGCTGTTGCCATTCACCCTCAAAACAAAGACATCGTTTATGTAACTGCCGGAAACCAGGTCCATAAAACCACGGATGGGGGGAATTCATGGACACCTTTGTTGCCTCCCGATGAGTTGTTTCAAACAAACCGTTTAAAAATCAACCCTTTCAACCCGGACATCATTATCGCAGCCGGGCAGTCCGGGGTTTACAAAAGCAACAATGGAGGCGACAGTTGGACACAGAACCTGCCCCTCACATCCTACGATGTGGAATTTAAAGCAGATGATGGCAATTGGGTATTCGTGATTTCCAAAGAAAATGGCAAATTCCGTGTATATCAATCAGGCGATGGCGGCAACAATTTTATCCCCCAACCCGATTTCCCAACAGATATCTCCGATGTAAGTGGTGCTTTGCTTGCCGTTACACCTGCAAACCCAAACCTGATGCTTGCTGTTTTACTGAGTTCCGATTACACACCGCTTTTGTATAAAGGGGTTTTGTTTGGTGGATCATGGGTTTGGAACTTAATTGCAACAGGCCAGACAACCCAATTCCCCATGAACAACGGCCAGGGTTATTTCGATCTTATCCTTGAAATATCGCCCATTGACGAAGCTCTTATCTTTTGCGGGACGACCACGCTTTTTAAATCGGCGAACGGAGGTCAGCAATTTGGCGTTATCGGAGGTTATTATGGTGCTTTTTCCATCCATCCCGATATGCAGGATTTCAAAATGCTGCCCGGGGGCGAAACATGGCTTGCAACCGATGGCGGCTTTTCCATCACAACGGACAACTTCAGCAGCACCTTGAATTTTCATGCGCGCAACAACGGCCTCATCGGTTCCGATATGTGGGGCTTCGACCAGGGCTGGAACGAAGATATTGTGGTGGGTGGCAGATACCACAACGGCAATACGGCCATCGCTGATTTTTACCAACCCAAGGCATTGCGCATGGGTGGGGCCGAATCGCCAACAGGCTGGGTGTTACAGGGAAAAAGCAGGCATGTTGCTTTTAACGACCTCGGTAACGGGTGGATTTTGCCACAAACCGCCGAAACAGAACCGGAAGGGCGTTTTATTTTCAGCAAATACCCCAACATGGACGAATACGGCGGACGGCGCAGCAATATGGTTTTCCATCCCAATTATTACGGGACGGTTTTCCTCGGCGAAGGACAAAACTTCTGGAAAAGCACCGACATGGGAGTTACCTATGATTTGCTTTATGATTTTAACGGAAATGTTCGCTACCTGCAAATCAGTTACAGCAACCCCGATGTTTTTTATGTGGATGTTGTGGGCAAAGGCCTGAAAAAAACCACCGATGGGGGATTGACCTGGGAAGCAAAGCCCAGTCTTACCTCCGGCGAATATGGTGGCTCTTACTGGAAGGGGAAACTGTTTTTCACCATTTCCCATTACAATGAAAATGTGATTTATGCTTGTCTGCAAAACGGCACCTGGTCGTCTGATATCGGGGAAATTTACAAATCGACAGACGGTGGCGATACTTGGGAAGACTGGACCGGCAGCTTGGAAGAACACACCAAATGCCTTGTAGTCCAACCGACACCAAATGAAGAAGACCTGGTTTATCTGTTCACAAATGCCAGGAACGGCCAAAGCGCAAAGGTTTATTACAGGGACGAAAGCATGACGGATTGGGAAGAATTTTCCGACAACTACCCAGCCGGGATGTATGTAAACCTGGCTTTGCCTTTTTACCGTGACAGCAAATTGCGGGTTGCCGGAGGTGCTGGCGTTTGGGAATCGCCCATGAAAGAGACGGAATACACGCCCATCATCAATCCGTGGGTCGGGAAACCCTTTTACAACTGTATGACGGACACCTTGTATTTCGACGACCATTCCATTATGAACCACGATGGGGCAAGCTGGGAATGGGAAATCATCCCTGAGCCGGAGTATATTGACAATGCCAACATCAGAAACCCAAAAGTGGTGCTGGGCTCCCCCGGAACTTACAGCGTTAATTTCAAGGTAACAAAAAACGGGAACCTATTTACAAAATACATGGAAGATATGGTGACCACCACCACCTGCCCTTCCATCGAAGATTGTAACAATCCGGCTGAAATCCCCAAAGAAAACTGGGAACTTGTTTATGTTGACAGCGAGGAAACGGGCTATCCCGGCCTGGCCTCCATGTCGTTTGATGATGATATCGAAACTATCTGGCACACACGCTGGAGCAGCGGCACCGACCCCTATCCGCATGAAATCCAGGTTGACATGGGCGAAACCTATAAATTCTATAAATTTATTTACCTCACCAGACAGGTTGGACAGAATGGCCGTATCAAAAACTATGAACTGTATATCAGCGAAGACACCCTGAACTGGGGCGAAGCGGTTAGTATTGGCGAATTTGAAAACACCTCTGCACCACAGACAATTGTTTTTGGTTCGCCCATAACCGGAAGGTATTTCAGGCTTCTTGCCCTCTCCGAAGTAAACGGCAATGCATGGGCTTCGGCTGCCGAATTCAGCCTTGTGGGCTGCACCGACCTCACCATAGGGACAAACGCATTCAATGAACCGGAAAACCTTCACGCTTTCCCAATCCCCACAAACGGCCAAATCACCATCTCCATGCCCAACAGCAAAAAACTCCGTTACCAGATTGTTTCCCTTACAGGACAAATTATTGACCAGGGCAAAACCTCAAATCCAAACGGCTCATATACATTTGATCTAAATAATGAACAACCCGGGATTTATTTAATCCACCTTACAGATGAAAAGGGGATTGGGTATCGGGTGAAGGTAGTGCGGAAATAAGGATCAATTAAATCAACATGAATTGTCAAATAGAAACTGATTTGCTTGAACAATTGCAAATCATTAGATTTGCACACCACTCAGCGTAGTCAGGAGACTACGATGAGAAAGGAATATATCGAAAAAACTGAACGCAAACGCCCCGCAACTTAATTTGCAAATAGTTGACCAATAAAAAACACCACTACTCTTTTCCTGCAAAAATCAGCATTATTAATTTAACTTTGCAACCTTGTCAAAAAGAAGCAAACAAATACAAACACTATTTATCTGGCCCATGAACGAAACAAGAACAACAAATACACTTTTATTGATAGTTGCAATACCAGTGGTTTTTTATTTGTTAAAAATACTTTCTTTTATTTTTATCCCACTTATTTTATCAATGTTTA
>JAJRTT010000267.1 GCA_024278155.1 Bacteroidota bacterium
TTGATATCCCCTTAAATAAATTCAGATGTTACAATATCAAGCAGTCGAACCGGCCACATTGGGATTATTAAAAAAAACTGATTATTAAACCATACATCGAAAATTTTTGTTGGGGGTACAGCATTGGCATTACATTTAGGACATAGAATCTCTGTTGATATTGACCTATTCACCCTCGAAAGTTTTAATTCGGATGAATTACTGGCAAATTTATCCTCTGACTTTAATACAATCGAACCCTTGATTAAAACCAACATTTACACAAACAGAAATACCAACATTCAACGATATTTCATGGAATTAAAAGCCTTACCTGGTTTGCAGATGCTGAAACTGATGCAGAACCTTTGGTTTTAGATAAATCTGTTACCTGGCAAACAGTGAAAAGCGAAATTATAAAAACTGTTAATTTGCTTTAGAAAAATGGAACATTGGTCTTTATGGTTTTCGCTGATAAAATCATACTTAATAGTAACAATTAGCATTCTATTCCACAATCTTCAACCCCAATTCATCCAACTGCTCCTGCGATATACCTGAAGGGGAATCGATCATAACATCGCGCCCGGCATTGTTTTTTGGGAAGGCAATATAATCACGGATGGAATCGGAACCACCGAACAATGCGACCAATCTATCAAAACCCAGGGCAATTCCACCGTGCGGAGGTGCGCCATATTCAAAGGCGTTCATCAGGAAGCCAAACTGGTCCTGGGCTTCCTCATCGGAAAAACCAAGCAATGTGAACATCCTTTTTTGCAGATCCTTGTTGTGGATACGGATGGAGCCCCCACCGATCTCAACCCCGTTGATGACCATATCGTAGGCATTGGCCCTCACTTTCCCGGGATCGGTTTCCATATAACCAATATCTTCCGGCTTGGGAGAAGTAAACGGATGGTGCATGGCATGCCAGCGTTCCGAATCCTCGTCCCACTCCAATAATGGGAAATCAACGACCCATAAGGGTTTGAAAACATCCTTGCCCCTTAGTTCAAGTCGGTTTCCCATTTCAAGGCGCAATTCGTTTAGGGCTTTACGGGTTTTGTCGGTTGCCCCGGCAAGTACCAACATGAGGTCGCCCGGTTTTGCACCAAGTTTTGCCGCCCATGTTTTCAGTGCTTCCTGATCAAAAAACTTATCCACGGATGATTTGAAAGTGCTGTCTTCATTGTATTTCACATAAACAAGTCCTTGTGCACCAATTTGCGGTTTCCGTACAAAATCGGTGAGCTTGTCCAATTGCTTGCGGGAATAGTTCCCACATCCCGGGGCATTTATCCCAACAACCAGTTCGGCCTTATCGAATACCACAAAACCTTTCTCCTTTGCCAAATCGTTCAACTCTACAAACTCCATCCCGAAACGGATATCCGGTTTATCGGAACCATACAAACGCATGGCATCATCATACGAAATCCTTGGGAATTCTTCAATATCAATTCCTTTTACCGTTTTGAACAAATGTTTTGCAAGACCTTCAAAGGTATTGAGGATATCTTCCTGTGTTACGAATGACATTTCGCAATCAATCTGCGTAAACTCCGGTTGACGGTCGGCACGCAAATCTTCGTCCCTGAAACAACGTACCAGCTGGAAATAACGGTCGTAACCTGCAACCATTAGCAATTGCTTGAACGTTTGCGGGGATTGCGGCAAAGCGTAAAACTGCCCGCTGTGCATCCTTGAAGGAACCACGAAATCGCGCGCACCTTCTGGTGTGGATTTGATCAGGAAAGGGGTTTCAATTTCAAAAAACTGTTCACTATCAAGGTATTTACGGGTTTCGATGGATATTTTGTGCCGGAGCTCAAGGTTTCTTTTAACGGGGTTCCGGCGCAAATCGAGGTAACGGTATTTCATGCGCAGTTCGTCGCCACCATCGGTTTTGTCTTCGATGGTAAACGGCGGCGTTTTCGATTCGTTCAAAATATCAAAACTTTCGGCGATTATTTCAATATCGCCCGTTGGCATTTTGGGGTTTTTATTACTTCTTTCGGCCACTTTTCCGGTAACTTTGATAACGTATTCCCTGCCCAGCTTTCGTGCTTTTCCACAAAGCCCCGGATCGAGTTCCATATTAAAAACAAGTTGTGTGATCCCGTAGCGGTCGCGCAGGTCGATGAAAGTCATCCCGCCGAGGTCCCTTGATTTTTGCACCCATCCGGTGAGGGTAACTTCCTGTCCTATATTATTGATATTCAATTCGCCGCAAGTATGTGAACGTAGCATAATATTTTCGATTTATGATTTTGCGGCGAAATTAAGAAAAATGGGGGCTGTTACCCGGATATTTTTATTGGAAGTTTTAATGTAATTTTGGTTAGATTTAAAACTTGTGAAATCAAACAAAATAAAATTATGGGAATTGCAATTCATTACAAAGGGATTATGGACGATGCTTGCCAAATCGACAACTTCACCAACGAAATGCTTGACATTTCAAAGGAAATGGGCTGGAAGTACAATTTGATAAACGATAAAGAAAAACAATTGAAAGGTATCATCACGAGCCCTCATGAAAAAAGTGAAGGGATGACGTTTCTTTTTGACCCAAAAGGGAAATTGCACAGTATTGTTGATCTCATTTCTGATGAAATTGATGAGGAATTCCAAGGTGAAGCATTTGAATATGCCCATATAAAAACCCAGTTTGCACCACTTGACACCCATATCGCGGTCATTAAACTGTTGAAATACATAAAATCAAAATACATTGGCAACCTCAATGTAATTGATGAGGGGGATTATTGGGACACAATGGACAAAGCAGTCTTAAAGGAGAAGATGGATTTCCTGGCATCCAAGATCGACTTGATAGGCGACATACTCAATTCGGGGGCATTGGATTTAAAGGGCAGCAAAACCCCCGGGGATATTGCCGATAAGCTTGAAGAGGTTTTTAAGAAACTGGGCTTTGATAAAGGATAAAACCCTTTTGGGCCGAAGAAAGTTTGTGCGGTGGATACCCTGAAGGTTGGAATGATTTTGCTTCTTTTCGACACTTCCGGGTCTCCATCCCACTCTCACACCTCGACTCATCACTTAAGCCGCTTGAAGTTTAAAACTTCAAGCATTTCGACAAAAAGGAAGTTTTCAACTTCCGTGAAAACATATTACCAAAACAGCATGAAACTGTTTGTGTCCTAAGCCATCACAGATACGATCTGTGATGGGCGATATTCAATATACTCCCACCATCAACCAATGGCCCTAAATACAACTCAATGATTTCCATTTTGGCTTTGGCAAGAAACTGCCGGGTTTTTTCGCCATCTTTGAAATAGTCCAGGCTTCCCAGCAAAAGCAGTTTATTTTCAAAAAAGCCGCAAGCCCCACCCAAAAAACCGTGTTCAAAACCGGGAAGGAGAATGTCTTTGGGCGAAACAAAAAGGGTTTCCAATCCTTCTTTCATTAATGTTTTTTCAATTCCCCGGTCGGATGTAATAAATCTATCTCCCGGTAACGGCAACAGGTTGCAACGCGTATATGCCTGGCTGACATTTATTTTTTTCAAATTTCCAGAAGATTCCATGATTGCTGTATCGGTATATTTCAAATTATGGATCAAATAGTTTTCCGTAACGACTGCATTATAAAAAGCGGTTCCGGGATATTTTGCCCCGACAGGTTTCTTACCTTCAACAAATGGTATTGAATTATTATTTAACCCTTCTTTCAATTTGGTTGGAAGGTTAGGGGCAACAATCAATTTCCCATTGATACCACAGAAAAAAATATCGGGGTGCCCGGAAATTGCCTGATAAGTAATGCCTTTCGTTTCAAGAAAAAGCACTTCACCAAAACCTTTAAGTTTATCTTTGGCCTGTTCGGGAATCCGATTGTTCACTATTATCATCTTTGGAAATTTATTGCAAAGTAAATAAAAAGGTTCTGCGGTTATTTTTGTGATATGGAATAATTGGGGCTTTATTTCCCGATTGATTGATTTGAACCGAATCCAGTTTAAACAGAAAGGCACGATTTGCTTTGGGTGGACAAAAAGGAAAAGATGGCACTTGAGTCGGTTTTGGGCTCGAGCCTGATTTTTCCGATGCCATGGACAAATGCAAAGATATTTGGCAAAGCAAACGATGACCGGCCACACTTCACGGGAGCGGGCCTATCTGTTTTTGCGGGGGTCAAGTTTTTTTTCTTCATGCATATGTCCTTCATGCTGAGGGCAAAATAGGCTTCCTTGCCCTTCCGGGGATTGTGATTACGCCCAAAGGGGGGGCGAACGGGCCGACCAAAAGATTTTCTTTGGGGAAGTAATGGTAGTGATCGGTTATAATTTCAGGTTGTATTAGAAAGATTGTATTTTTACTCAATCCCAATCGATCCCTTCCCAAAAACACTTTCCCCATTTTTAGTGAGCCCTCTTACGATAATGTCATATTCGCCTGTATTATCTGATGTATAAAAATTCAGTATTGTATCCCCTTTTGCAATTTTCAATTCAGGGTTCCAGTAAAGCAAGGTCCTGAAATCGGGGATAGGACTGTTTTTTTCTTTCTGGTTTTCGTAGCTGGGTGATTTGAAATTTGAATTGGGGGCCAGGGTTTGATAATCAATAAAAATAGATCCATTAGGGAAATCGTAGCCTGCAAAATCCCGGCCTTTGGAGTTTATCATTACCACGTTTCTCAAGGTATTGTCGCCCAAATACCAGGTATTGTTTATTGCGTAAATCCGATCTATCCTCTCCGTTGGTATTGCGAGGATGGCATCCAAATCAAAAACCGGGACATAATCGAGCAAAAGCAGCTCATTTTCAAAAACCCATTCGGTTGTTGGATTTGTAACATGTATTGATTTTCTGCCATTTTTATTTCTAATGAAAACTGTGGGGACCAGCTCAAAAAAAACGGTTTCCAAATCCTTCAGGTCAATAAATTCGGAAAGTTGTACCGAAACATCCGGTTGTCCAAAGATTTTGTTAAGTGGTGTGGATACAAATGGGAATTCCGTTCCGGAAGGGGCAAAAATCTTTTGTGATTGATAATTGACCAGCATTTCTTCAATAAGGCCCTGGTCGCTTGTATCCATGGAGAGTGGGATATTTTGCAGAATAGTGAAGTCGTTTGAAAAATCATTGTTTACGAAAAGTTGAATTTCTTTATCCTCTATTGGTTCAGCTCCAATAAATATTTCGTTTGTTTGCGAGATATCGTCCAGTGGAAAAACGAACTCCTCGTTTTCTTTGGTTTGGACAATATGGAATTGGGGATTATCGCCGAGGACCGTTAAATAAACATTGATATCTCCTAAAGTATGTTGTGAGTTCTTATCGGAAACAATACCGCTGATATTTATGCCCCTTGTTTCAGGAATCCAAAAAATGTCTTTCGATCCTTTCTGAATACCTTCATTTGGAATACGGTTGGTATTTTTTTGAGCTTGCCTAAGCGTCCCATGCCGTACAACAGTAACACAAAGACCGGCCATTTGAATGTCAGGTAGCTGGATTTTCAATTCCACAGCCTCACGTCTGCTATAGGATGTTTTATCGGTTTGCACATTTATTTTAACGGATTTATTATAGGCATGTTTGGTTGTATCTGATTCCCCAGATCCTTTTATTATTGTATCAGTAGTTTGTTCTTGTTTTGCTAAAGGAAATTCAGGGTTAATTATACTGATTATTTTTGTGGAGAAAGTTTCGGGCGGAAAATTTCTTTGGTATTGGGTGTAAGCCCTTATGAAATAATTACCACTCGCTGTTTCCAACGGAACCTGAAAACTTCCGGCAGCAAGGCCATTTCTGATTTCAAATTTCCCTTTGAAAATTTTCTTTTTTTCTGCATCAAAGCATTCAATGTAAGTGACCTTGCTCAGTTCAAATTCATCGAAATATCCATTGATAACAACGTAAGCCGTAAACCATACTTCTTCCCCTGACAAATACAAATCCCTGTCTGTAAAAAATTGCACCTGTTCGCTCAGGTTTTCCAGAAAGCCCAAATTCTCGTTATCAACAGAAATCTGAGCTAGTGAAACGCTGTTTGCAAACAGAAAAATTGCAATATATAAAATGGTTTTCTTCATTTGCGATTCGGATAATTAAAAAAATGTATGATTATTTAACAGCATTGGGAAACCTAAAAACCCTTTCAAGTTATGAGTTAAGAGTTATGCGTTTCAATAATTAAGGAATCGGAATTACTGACAAAAGTTGTTAAATCGAGTATCCCAATGCATAAGCCTTAACAATTTAATCTCTGATCTTCTTGATTTATAAATTCATTTTTTATTACTCATCTTCCCACCAATCTGGTTTTGCAAGTTTCTCCCCTTTCCTCCGGCAGTCGATACATTGCTGGTTTGGCAGGGCATTTCTCCCAAAGCCATCTGTAGTGACATATTGTGGGTTTGGGGGAGGTTCGCCAATGAACATCCATCCAAAATCTTCATAATCGGGTTGCGATAGCACGCAGATGGGATACAGCATTTCCACCGATTCGTCCGGTCTGTTTTTATAAATCCGCTTCTGCGCTAATCCTGCCACCATAAAATACCCCAAAACCAACTCGTCCTGATCTTCGGTGTTATAAACGTTCCCTTTCAATTGATAGGGCTGGGTGTAATACAATTCGCCCGCACCTGCATTTTGTGTTTTCACACCGTTCCAATAGGTGAATGTTTCCTTGTTGATGGTGTATTGGTTTACCATGATCGTGTACCTTATGGACAATTTCCGGGTTTCGGTACTTACAAAATGAAAGGGATATTGCACAAAGCGGGGCTCGGTCAGGCCAAGGGTGCTTTCCACAAAAAAGGGATAGACTTTTTCTGATTTCCAGCAGGTTTTAAGCGAATCGGTGTTAGGGAATTCATGGAGGATACCATCATAATAATAAGTGGTGAGGTAATCGGATTCATATTGATAGGTTTCGTCCAATGACCATAAAATCCATATTGAATCGCCCTGGCCCAGTTCCGTGTCGATATAAAACTGATATCCCGGAATGTCGTATGGCGGTTCTTCAATTTGTTGATATTCCAGCTCGGCATATACCGATTCGATGCCCACCGGGTTTTTTATCTCTTCAAAACCCGATTCATAGGTTTTGCCTTCCGGTGATTTCAGGGTGATTTTGTATTTTCGTCCGATTACACCTTGCATCCCATTTTCCGAAGTCATATATGTCCCGTCTTCTGTTTCCATTAAAGATTCGGTATTCCCCAAATTATCCATTATTTTTACCTCATAACCCGAAAGCGCAATATATTGCGGCCCTTCCACATTGGATGACACAGAGAGTTTTACTGTATAAGGCGGTGTGCCATTGGTAATTTTACCATCCACCACAAGTACGTTTTGGTAGTTGCCATTCAGCTCGGGCATGAACCTTTCCTCACAAGAAACCAATAACAGGATGATTAGTATCAGGGGAATTTTCAAAAATTTATCAGTATAATCAATCAACATAGATTTAATGTTTTGTTTGCAGTAGGCAGTTTGCAAATTGCTTATTGCCAATTGCCTGCTTTTTCAAAGATTATAATCTGTTTTATTCAACTGTTTTCCAATTTTTAATATGTTTAATTTTCCTACTACCCACTGTTTTATAAAGTTCATAATTCAATTCATATAACTCTTTTTCCAAATATTTACTAAATCCCACATTTGTAAACTACCCACTGCCTATTGCATAAAAAGCGACTAGTCCGCATAATTTCCAAGTTTAAAATCATAAGTGACCGAAAGAATCGGAACGCCAAAAATTGATAATTTATAACCTTTCACTGAACCATCTTCCGACTTAAAATATACGGAATAGGCATTTTTTCTTCCGGTTAGGTTGTACACCGAAAATATCCAGGAACCATGTAAAAACTTTTTTCGTTTTAGGCTGCCTTCTAATTTCAATGCCAAATCAATCCGAAAATAATCGGGGATACGGTATTCGTTCCGTAATGAATAGTTCAGGATTTTCTGTCCATCCTGGTAATAGATTGCCGTTGGATATGTTATTGGCCGCCCGGTTGAATAAACAACATTGCCTGAAAAACTCACCCGCTTACTGATTTTATAAATTGCCACCAAATTCAATGAATGGGGCTTGTCGTAATTTGCCGGATACGACCTCCCAAAGTTGTTTTGCTCACCGGTTATTTTATTGTCCACCAAAACTGTTGCACTGGAATAGGTATAATTAACCCATCCATTCAGTTTCCCAAAAGGCTTTTTCACCATCAATTCCATTCCATATGAATCGAGTTTTCCCTGTAGCACATCCATTTCCGGGTGTTCGTTCACAACCAGGTTTGCCCCATCTTTATATTCCACCAGGTTTTGCACTTTTTTGAAATAAGCTTCAACGGAAACCTCAAGGGCCGGATTAATCAGATTTGAGTAAAAACCCAACGAAAACTGGTTCCCTGTCATGGGTTTGATATTATTGTTCACCAATTGCCATTTGTCGGTTGGTGAGAGTGCCACCGTGTTCGACAACATGAAAATATACTGGTGCAGGTTATTGTAACTGAATTTCACCGAAAGATCAGGATTGATAAGATAAGTGGCGGCAAGCCGCAGGTCCAAGCCATTGTAATCCTGGATTATTTGATTGTTCGAAAACTCCAGTGTGTCGATGATATTATCGGGGTTTTTGGGAAGGTTTTCGCCATATTCAAAAACCGAATTAGGCCCGAGGTAAGCATAGTAATTATACCTCACCCCCCCGTAAACAGTCAGTTTTGGAAATACCTTCCATTCATCGCCCAAATAAGCGGCAAGCTCGGTCCCTTTTTGTTCTCCAAGGTCAAGCGCGGTAATTTGTGAATATTCGTTGAGCGGGAGTTGGTTTCCATTATCAATTTTGTACAGAACCGAATTGAGGCCATAGCTTATCTGGTGCTTCCCGAACCCCGTTAGCGAAAAATCCAAATCTACTTCATAATGCTGAAGCTCATAATTCATTTTGTAAGCCGCCAGATCGTATTCATAATTATCTTCGTTGAAATTGTATTGGCCATAGGCGAAGTTCAGGTTGAAACTATGGCTTCCTGTAAATGCGTGGTTCCATGACAAAGAAGCCCCGGCATTATTGTATCCGTTGTCCACCTTTTTGGCAAGGCTTATTTTATCATAACTGTAATATGTCAATAGCTTCAATTGGTTTTTGTTGTCAATTTGGTAGGAAAGGTTGATGATGGCATCGCCAAAATTAGCCTTGCTGTTCTTCACATCGGGATCCTTCACAAATTTAAGTGCCCAATCGGAATAGGTTGAGCGGAAGCCCACCATATAATTCAGTTTATCCTTGATGGCAGGGCCTTCCACCAGCAGCCTTGCCGTTATGGGACTTATCCCGCCCCTTGCCGAAAACTTTTCCTTTTTTCCCTGTTTGGGCGTTATGTCGAAAATGGAAGATAACCTACCGCCATATTTTGCGGGAATATTGCTTTTGTACAAAGTAAAATCGCTGATTGCATCGGGATTAAAGGCCGAGAAAAAGCCAAACAGATGGGATGTGTTGTAAACCGGGATTTTGCCCATATAAAAAAGGTTCTGGTCGGCTGGGCTGCCGCGTACATTAAATCCTGCAGAACCTTCCCCCACCTGTTGTACGCCGGGAAGTAACAGGGCAACCTTGATGATGTCCTTTTCACCAAGCACGACAGGGATTTCTTTGATATCCTTGATTGCCAGTTTTTCAAAACCCATTTGTACACCGCGGACATTGTGATGCGATTGGGCACTGATTTCCACTTCGTCGATCAGGAAAACCATGCTTGATAGGTAAAAATCCAAATGGCCGCCCGATAAAACCTGCACCTTGAATTTAGCCTCCTCAAACCCGATACTCCGCACGTTCATGGTAAACTTTCCTTTGGGCAACGTCAGCGCATAAAAACCTTTATCGTTTGTGGCCGCCCCTATTTCCAAATCTTCCACATAAACCGTGGCACCGATTATCGGTAAACTGTCTTTCAAACTAATGACACGACCGGTGATTTTGGCATGTGAACTAAGCATACCTTCTTTTTTATTTCCCACAACCTGTGTCCGGGCAATGTATCCACTGTTGGTTTTCAGGAAATTGTCATCTGTTTTCGGCGATATTTTTAATGTATCGGTTTCATCTGTTTTTGCAAATGTATATTCAAAAAAGTCTTTGGGTAGGTGTGTAATTAATGCTTGCCCTTTTGTAAGGAAAAAATTGCCGTTTTGGTCAAGCGATATTTTTATGTTGTAGGTTTTAAAGTTTTCGGAAAGTATTCTCCGAAGTTTGGCCGGAGGGTTTTTTATAAGGATATTTATTTCCGGGATTGAATCAGGATTGTAGAAAAAGCGGACATCAAAATTGTTTTCAACTTTCTCCACAAAACTATCCCATGAAAGGTTATTGTATTCATTACCGAGCATAATTTCCTCCTTTTGACCATAAAGCTGCACAGTCAAAATGAGAAACAGGAACAGGAATTTCCCTTTCCCTAAAAACCTATTTGGATGAAATATCGTCACAATGCGTAAATAGTTGTTTTAATTGATTTGCCGTTGCTTTTTTATACTTTATGCTATTTTTCCGTAGAAATTTTTTGATCTCCTGTTTGTGTTCGGGAAAATAATCCAGCATGGTTTTTTTTGTGGGGAGTTTTTTAAGCTCTCCTTTATCAAAGATGAAAATCATTGATTTTGTTCCCGAATAAAAGCCATGGGGCGAATTTGCCGTGTATTGTGAAACAAATGATTTTTGATGTTGGATTACTACTTTGAAATCACCGTTGTAAACCTGTTCCACAAACCCTTTGAACTTAGTATTTGGGAAATATTTTTCACCATTCACAAAATAGTGTTCCCCGAAATAAAAAGCTTCAAGAAAATCGGTGTTTAACACAAGTAGGACATCTTCTTTGCTTTTGAGGGTGGTTTTCAGGATTAGTTTCTCAATATCAATATTGTACAGGGTTTCCTGTCCATCATATTCTTCATTGTTGATGACCAATGTGCTTTCAGTCCAATTATCCGTCAGGAAATAAGGATCGCCTTTTGCATTAAAATGTATGGGCAGATAGGCTTTTCCGTTCACCACCCTGTCATCCGTTCCGTAAACCTGTTCGGTGTATTCTTTAAGCTTTTCCAGTTTCGTGGAATCCTGAATGTGCATTTCCTGTGCTTTGGCCCCAACATATAGAAATGTGAGTAGACAGATAAAAAACAAATCATGTTTCAGGAAACGGATAAAACTGTGCATTACTTTAATTGTATTGTGGAACACAAATTTCAAAAGAATAAAAGTAAGCCTAATTTAGAAAGCTTTGCAGAAATCCTTCCCGATTTTAAAACTTTATGTATGAAGACAATTGATATTATAAAAGTGATGGATTGGGTTTTTGGATTATTCATGAAGAACTAAATCGCAAAGGATAAAAGTAAATTATGAGATTTGTACATCAGGCATCAAAGTCAAGAGATTTTGCTGAGATTGGAGACAAATAAAATTTTACTAAACAATACTTCTTCAGGAAGCATTAAGCCGTCTCTTTCTTTATCTATGTTTCTTGGTTTTGAAACTTGTTGTCGCATATTGCGACAACAAAATAAATGAGGTCACAATTTGTGACCTCAAAAAAAATGAATTAAAAGAATACGTTACATTGAAATGGATTATCTCTTCACAACCTTTTCAGTTTGAATAATATTTCCGTTTTCATTTTTCACTTTCAGGATATATGTGCCTGTATCAAAATCATTTAAACTTATGTTGACAACACTTGATTTGTAAGATTTCAGATAAACCATTTTTCCGGAAATGTCATACAATTCAGTAGTGATATCTTGAATTTCATTTGTTTTCAATTCTTTATTGTAATATTCCTTCCCTCCTGGCTCAAGTCTTCCAGCCTAAGCCAGTATGGTTGTGCAACTTGTGCCAGGTTCTTTACTTGGTAAGTCAATTTAGTTTTCAAACCCAACCCTGCTTCTCCGAACAAAAAAATTAAAAAAAGGCTTGTGCAAGCTTGTAGCCCATACTTCTTATAATTAATTACTATAAA
>JAJRTT010000268.1 GCA_024278155.1 Bacteroidota bacterium
ATTTCTGATATTTTTGTGACACCATGCTCTAAAATATCTGATAATTTAGGGATAGCACCCCCTAAAATCTCAGATATTCATTATCAAGAAAGACAGAATGGTTTTCTACAGAAATATTATACTATTCATTTCGTATCTTTGCCACCAAAATATAAATCCTATGATCTTTGAATCTATCATTTGGGGTGTGAATCCCGATATATTCCACTTGGGCTCCCTTACGGTAAGGTGGTATGGTTTGCTGTTTGCCTCCGGCTTTGTGTTCGGGTACATCATTCTCACGGATGCTTTTAAACGGGAAAAAGTCCCGCAAAAAGTGTTGGACACGCTCACCACGTATATGGTAGTTGGAACCGTTATTGGGGCAAGATTGGGGCATTGCCTCTTTTATGAACCGGCCTATTACCTGAGCCACCCTTTGGAAATCCTGAAAATATGGAAAGGCGGACTGGCGAGCCACGGGGCAGCTGTAGGTATTTTAATTGCGATTTGGCTGTTTTCAAGAAAATACAAGAAACCCTATTTATGGGTTGTTGACAGGGTTGTGATCGTAACCGCACTGGCAGGTTTTTTCATCCGTATGGGGAATTTGATGAATTCGGAAATCTATGGTGACGAAACATCTTTGCCCTGGGGTTTTGTATTTACAAGATGGGGCGAAACCGTTCCCAAGCACCCCACCCAGATTTATGAAGCCCTTTCCTATCTTTTGATATTTATCCTGCTTTACTCCATTTACCGAAAGAAATGGCCAAACCTGAAAGATGGTTATATCTTTGGGATGTTCCTTGTAACCTTGTTTTCAGTACGGTTTTTTATTGAATTTATCAAGGAACCACAAGTGAATTTTGAAAACAACATGGTTCTGAACATGGGCCAATTACTGAGTATCCCTTTTGTGATATTTGGTGTTTATTTGCTGATAAAGAAAAAGTGAGTTTCTCCTGAAAACATGCAACGGGTTTTTTATCAGTTGCGTCAGGAAAGCCAACAACACCTTAGTTCAGCTCAAAGAGTTTCTCTTCAAGTTTTTCCTCAAAAAAGAATTGTGGCCTGTCAAAAGCAGGTTTAAGGTCGTCCAGCCAGATGGCTTCAGGGTTGTATTCGGCAAAAAACGGTTTTGCCACCCAATCAGGGTTCCTGCCTTGCATGAAGCGAAGTGTAAAAACTTTTTGCCCCATGATTTCATTGGTTCCCAAAATCTGTACTTTGCCCGGATCGGATGACATTACCGGGCCCCGCACCGTTCGCCCGACCCCGCTCAGGTTTTGGTAAGCATCCCTGAAAATGTTCCAGGCCCTTTCAAGGTTAACGGCGAAATAATCCTGCGCCCCCGTGTTACGGGCCAAAAACATATAATAGGGGATCAGTCCCAGTTTTACCTGTTCGGTCCACATTTCTTCCCATACATCGGAAGTATCGTTGATGTGTTTCATAATGGGCGATTGTGTCCTGATTTGCGCACCTGTGTTCCTGATCCGTTGAATTGCTTTTCTAACAGCTTCTGTTTGCAACTCCATGGGATGGTTAAAATGTGCCATGAAAGCAAGATGATAGCCTTGCTTGACAATCTTCTCAAACAAGCGGAGCATCTCGTCTGCATCATTGTCAGTCAGGAATTTGTATGGCCAGTACGCAAGTGATTTCGTACCGATACGGATGGTTTTCAAATTTGGGACTTGATGGTTGATAAGCGGTTCGACGTATGCCGAAAACCTTTGTGCCGACATCACCATTGGATCGCCACCGGTTATCAAAACATCGGATACCTCAGTATGTTGTTTTAAATATCCTGCCAAAGAATCTGCTTCCTGCATGGCAAATTTCATATTGTCCATTCCCACAAACTGGGGCCAACGAAAACAGAACGTACAGTAAGCATGGCAGGTTTGCCCGCTACCGGGGAAAAAAAGGAGCGTTTCCCTGTATTTATGTTGAATACCGGGGAGCTCCACGCCGTTCAGCATGGGGATGTTTTTCAATTGCCCGGCCGGGTGCGGGTTCAGTTCGACCCTAATCCGGTTTGCTGCTATTTTTATTTCTGAACTACTTAGGTTTTGATGAAGTGCGTTTTCCATCTTCCGGAAATGCTCGGCCGAAAGCATCTCTTTTTGAGGAAAAGTAAGTTGGTAAATCGGGTCTTCCGGTATTTTTGTCCAGTCGATCAATTCTTCGATCACATAATTGTTCACCTTGAACGGAAGCACATTCCCCACCACTTCTATTGCATGTCGGTCTTTCTCTGAAAGGAAATGCCGGATTTGCGGGATCTGTTTAAAATTTCGGAGCGTATATACTTGATATTCTTTCTTTACAATATTCATTGTCTATTTTGTTTTCTGAACTTAAAGTGGAAATTCCGACTGATATCACTTATGTCGCGAGTTCCTAAAATTGGGATTTAACTGATTTGGCAGGGATTTGAAATCTGTCTGTTCCGTCAGATTTTGGATGCCGGCTGGCAAAACCATCAAAAAGGTTACCAGGTACTATCAGTCAAAAAAACACTAAGCCTATTTAGTAGTGCAAAGGTAAGCAATTTTGCAGGACTGTAAAAGAAAACGATTAAGATTTTTGGGAAATATCGGGAATCAGGCTCCTTTATACCGAAAGAAATCAGGTTTGCCCACCTGCCATAATGTAATGGCGGACAGGCAAAAAAAACAAACACTTAATGAATTTAGAGCAATTCAGTGATTTCCATTAGCTCACTTATTTCAAAAGTGATTTCGCCATTATGTGGTGTTTTTTCAATATTGAAGAACATCTGGTCCATGCCCACGTTTTTTGCCCCGGGGATATCCACTTCCAGGTTATCGCCTATCATCAGGCTTTCTTCGGGAACAGCCCCGGCCTTGGATAATGCATAATGGAAAATGGCCGGATCGGGTTTTTTGACCCCGGCCTCTTCCGATGTTGTAATGGTCTTGAAATACTTTCGCAAGCCGGTTGTGTTCAACTTTTTTTCCTGGACTTCCTCAAAACCATTTGTGATCAGATGAAGGATATACTTGTTTCGCAAATATTCAAGTGTTTCGTGTGCACCGGGGAAAAGGGTGTTTTTCAAAGGTGCGTTTTCAACATATTCATTGGCAAATTTTCCGGCAAAATCCCGGTCATCGATCCCAAATTCCTGAAACGTAACATGGAAACGCTCCACACTTAAAAATGGCTTTTCGATTTTCCCTTTGCGGTATTGTCCCCAGAACCGGTCATTGATTTCGAGGTACCTGTTGTAGAAATACTTGAAAACAGGAATACCTTTGTCTTTCAAATTATATTTATCGCATAATTCTGAAAGGGTTTCAAAAGTACTCCTTTCAAAATCGTAAAGGGTATGGTCGAGGTCAAAGAATATATGTTTGTACTTTTTCATCCGGGGAATATTTTGAGGAAGCAAAAGTATGAAAATTCGGAAGGTGAATCTTTTTGACTTTTCGATTTTACCCAAACACAATTTTAATTGAAATCAACAACACATTATTTTTTACTTTAGCACCTTGTTACAGAATATCTTTGAGCTTAAATGGAAGTCCTACTTCAAATAATCGCCATACTTATATTCATCTTTATGATGGTTTCAGCAATTGTTTCTTATGGGGAAAAA
>JAJRTT010000269.1 GCA_024278155.1 Bacteroidota bacterium
TCTTCTTCATTGTCGGTCCATGAATAGCCCATGCGCTCAATGACAGGCCGTGTCCGTTCACTGTCCGACATGTTCATCTGGCAACCGAGTGTTATTATGTGGTATTTCACCTTAAAAAAAGCATAGTATGAAATAAGCGTCCACGCTTATTTCTGAAGTACAAGATAACAAGCGTGGACGCTTGTTGCACTATTAAAAATAAACTTCTGCAAATAGATTTGATGATGACAGACCGTGTTCCTTTAGAATATCGAAGGCATCGTAAATCATGTTTACATTGCCGCAAAGGTAACACAATGTATCCTTATCAGGTGGGTTTTGTTTCAGGTAATCGGTAACACGACCATGGAATTCACCACTCTTATCGGCAGTAACACATGAAATATATTTACCATTGGGATAGTGTTTTCGTTCATAAGCCTCATCAGAATTCCGTATTCCATGTATTAGCTGATAATCCATTTCCGGATAGGAAAGTGCCAGGCTGTGGAAGGGCGCTATACCGGAACCGCTTGCAATGAACAGGAACTTGTTTTTCTTCCGGCTTTCTTCGCTAATTGTAAAAAACCCAAAAGGCCCGTCCACTTCCAGTTCGTCGCCAGCCTGTAACCTCCTCAATTTTTTGGAAACAAGCCCGGTAGTTATTTCCTTTATCAACACTTCCAAAAATTCATTTTGTTCGGGACTGTAAATCGAATAATCCCTTTTTTCGGTATCGCCCTGTAAACCCAGGTTTAGGTTTTGCCCTGCCTGGAATTGCATCCCGTTTTTTTGGAAGCGGACAATGTAGGCAGAAGGTGTTAAATCCTTCACTTCTTCCACCCTGTGTGTTTTATGGTAGTCTGTTGCCATTTCTTTTTTTTAAAGTACCATGGAAACATGAAGTTGCCCGTTTTGTTCATGGACATATATTATTCATCCATTTAACGGCAATGATTGCAAAATAAAAGTCCCGTGAGAAACTCACGGGACTTTTTTGAAAATTTCAAACAAGGGAATCTTATCTGATAAACACTTTTTGTGTTTCCATAATATCGGAAGATTGAACTTTGACCACATAATAACCTGTTCCATTGTTTACAGGAATACTGATCAATTCTTCGTTTCCGGCTTTTTGGTTGTAAATTTCCTGGCCCATCATATTATAGATAACCACATTGCCTTCCAATTCAGCAGGCTTTTGGACGTAAACCATATTATCAACCGAATAAACAGAGATATTGGAACCCGAAGCTTCGCCAATCCCAAGAGCACCTGACTTGAAATGGATATTAAAACGATGTGAAAGATCATCCATTTCCACACTAAAACCGTAGCTGTCATTCTGGCCCAATTCAGTAAAAGTGTTTTCTTTCAAATCTTCAAGGATTAATGAACTTCCATTCAAACCTTCAATGTCATTCACATTTATGGAATAGATTCCGGGTGTTCCGGCATCCAACCCAACCGGGACTACCATTTCCTGTGATTCTGAATTCAGGATATTGACCGTGTACTCCACATCCCCAATGGTATAAAATTGAGGGGCCGCTTCGATCCCTTTGAGGTCATAAGCATCAAAATCGCTATCAAACGAATTTGTTGCTTCGCTGTCAAACCCAACAATGATTTTATCGGATAAACCGTTCCCTTCAACCTCAAGCGTTACACTGCCATTGATCGTTGACGATCCTTTGTAGAATGCTTGTGATCCGTTTAGCCGTTCACTTTGCGGGAAAGTTATACTGGCCGGGGCACTTGAAGATACCTGTGCAATAAATCCCTGGGTCGGGGGAATTACACCGCTGGTTGCTGTTCCAAATCCACCCTTGTTCCATGTTACATAACCTGTACCCGTATAAAATTGAACTGTAGCGTCAATATTGGTTGTTGTCCAGTTATTGTTCCATTCAATGGAGCTTGGATAAGGGTTGCCAACCAGGTTGTAACCGGTATTTGCACTTATGGGCGTATAAGTAAGTGATGAATAACCGATATCACCTGTATTAAGTGTACCACTGTAACTTACTGTCGTATTTCCTGTAAGTGCATTGGATGCCCATGCGGCATAACCTTGTCCGATGTTCATAGGGGTAGTTAAGGGCAGGGTCAGATATGTCCATGCTCCCGTGGGTTCATTGAACGACATTAAATAAATATCAAAATAGGTTGCGATGGTCGCACCACTAATAGGTGACGACACATAATGCCATTGTTGCGAACTCAGATATTCCTTAACCGTTGCTTCCACACCGGCTGTGTTGTGGACCAATTGCCCCATTCCTGTGGCATCGGCTTCCATTACAAGCCCGTTTGTTCCTGCATAATTGGCAATATCACCGAACATTGTGAGCCCAAACCCAGGGTCAACCGTTAATGAGCCTCCACCGTTTATCACGAGATCGTAAAGGCCCATATCCTGGTCTTGGTTAACATTGTGGTCGATAACCACCCTTGACCAAT
Source organism: Bacteroidota bacterium (assembly GCA_024278155.1). Lineage (GTDB taxonomy): Bacteria > Bacteroidota > Bacteroidia > Bacteroidales > JAADJA01 > JAADJA01. The sequence continues at coordinate 2,443 of JAJRTT010000269.1, forward strand.
CGTTTACGGGCACTATTTGCCCAGATGCCCATAAATCCAAGTCCGACCAAAGGCCATCTTTTATCGTAAAATAAGGAATGGGTGCTGTTGAAGGGACCCAATCGTTTGGGGGATCCATATTAAACAATGTCCCATTATTTGATTTCGATGAATTATCAGGTAGGTTTGTCCCTGTGTTCTGGTTAAACTGATAGTATGCAACCAAATTTGTTTCAGTTGTAGGGGCAAGGAGTTCCCTGTGCATGTCATCACGGATTTGCTGTACAGTACGGGCTTCGTTCCATATACGCAATTCATCAATGCTACCAAAGAGATACTCACCATCTGAGTTATCAACGCCATCATGGAAACGGGTCCCACCA
>JAJRTT010000270.1 GCA_024278155.1 Bacteroidota bacterium
GGCCAATCAAATGAAGCGTTCACCCAGTCCAATATGTGGGTGCTTAAAGTTGACAGCATGGGCTGCGATACCCCGGGCTGTGCAACGGGAACTTGGGTACGAGAGGCCTTACCGTATTCACGGGGACGGGGGGAGGTGCTAACAGTTTTCCCAAATCCAACAAATGAAGATATAAATATTGAAGGATGGGTGCTATACACAAAAGGGGAAAAGCTTATTTCTGTTTTTGATATTTACGGTAGAAAAGTAAAAAAAACAATCATTCCCAAAAACACCGAAATCCTAAACATAAACGTACAATCCTGGAACCCCGGTCTCTATTTCCTGCGCCTTACCATAAACGGGAAAGCCATGGGTAGCACCAAGGTGGTAGTGGAATGACAACTTTAAAACACCCCATGCAACCCAATTAATAAAAAAATGGTCTTGCAAATTGAAAAAGGCTTAACCCTCTTTTTTGAAAACCCTGAGAATCTTTATTTATTCGGCAACCGAACCGGGATATTTGTTTTCTGTCCCAGAAGGTTTATAAACAAATTCAGTGTTTGTATGTTTGGTATGAACAGGGAATTTAAAACAACTGTTTTGAAAATAAACGAATTGCATACATCGAATTGTTCACTTATAAACAACTCAATATAAATCCTTAAAACAAAATCCCTAATTAATTTTTAAAAAATGAAAACGAAAACAACTTTACTGATTTTCCTTGTGGCATTTGCCATAGGCACTTTTGCGCAAAGCAATAATGTGCAAAAAGCCACATTGATCAAAACAGCCGATTCAATGGTTGAAATCCCCTCAATTGCCTCACAAATTGCAAATGGCACTTTTATCCCTTCGGAGGATATCAATGCCGAGATGAACCCAAAACAAGTTGGGGCGAACAAACCGGTTCCCGGAAAAGGCCTTCCTTACGGAGATGACCCTTTGTGGGACAAACAAAACACTGCAACGAAAGTGAAAGGGAAAGACCCCATACTCACTTTTCAGGCAGCAAGTGCCAATGCAACCCCTACCGACCCGACCGGGGCCGTTGGGCCAAATCATTTTGTAAACGCCTGGAACTCCTCTTTCAGGATTTGGGACAAAGAGGGAAACCCCTTGACATCGCCCGCTGCCCTTGGGACAATCTTACAAGGCAATGCCGGTGACCCGATCGTTATGTACGACCGCTGGGCCGATCGTTTTATCATCACCGAATTTTATTCCAATGGTTTTGGAATGGCCGTATGCCAGGGTCCCGACCCGGTGAACGACGGATGGTACCTATATACGTTTAACACAAATGTTTTTCCCGATTATCCAAAGTTCTCGATTTGGTCGGATGGATATTACATTACAGCTAATAAGAATTCAGGTTCTGCCGGAACGAGCGAAGTTGTTTTTGCCACCGACAGGGACAAAATGTTGGTAGGCGACCCAAGTGCAATGATGCAGGGTTTTCCCTTGACCGGTATTGTGACAAGTGGTTTTTACAGCCCCCTTGGTTTCAATGCCAATGGCTTAACATTGCCCCCTACGGGAAATGCACCTATTGTTTATATGCAGGATGATGTTTGGAGCGGTGTTTCTGTTGACCATTTAAAAATATGGAACATCAATGTAGATTGGACAACACCTGGCAATTCTACGATTTCAAGTCCTCAGGTTATCAACACCGCACCTTTTGATGGCCTGTTTGACGGAGGTTCTTTTTCAAACCTTCCCCAGCCTTCGGGCGGCGATATTGACGCTTTGCAGGCAACAATCATGTACATGGCGCAATACAGGAGGTTTCCGGGTTACAATGCCGCAGTGTTTAATTTTGTTGTGGATTTGGACGGCAATGATGATTATGCCGGGATTCGTTGGTACGAGCTCCGTCAGGACAATGATGGGGATCCCTGGGAAATCTATCAGGAAGGAACCTACGTACAACCGGACGGGCACAGTGCTTTCAGCGGGAATATGTGCATGGACGCAAGTGGCAATATTGCCCTGGCCTATACCATCGTGAGCAGTTCCCAATACCCTTCTTTGAAATATACAGGTCGTTTTGCCAGCGATCCACTCGGCACAATGACTTTGGAAGAAGGGACTATTGCCGAAGGTACACAATCGGACCCCGCCACAAGATATGGCGATTATTCACAAATGACCGTTGACCCTGTTGACGATAAAACCTTCTGGTCGATTGGTGAATATTTCAATGGCGGCCCAAGGAAAAACCAAGTGGGCGTTTTCAAGATCGCTTCCGACCTTGCTACGGACGTGGGCGTGGTGAGCATCGATTCACCTACTGACGGGACACTTACATCTTCTGAAACCATTACCGTTACTATTCGCAATTACGGCCTTGATACACAAACAGAAATCCCTGTAAGTTTCCAAATAAACGGCGGTACGATCATCAACGAAACGTTTACCGGTTCTTTGGCGGGAAGCACAAACGAACAGTTTACGTTTACTGCCACAGGAGATTTTTCCAATGTGGGCGAAACTTATGAAGTAAAAGCCTTCACCTCCCTTGCTGCCGACATGGACACGGCCAATGATACCATCGTGGCCATGGTGACCCATCTGCAACCCAATGATATTGGTGTAGCGGCAATCCTCTCCCCTGTTTCAGGTTCCAATTTGGGGACAAGCGAATCCATCCAGGTGACCATTGAAAACTTTGGTGGCGACCCACAAACCGATTTTGATGTTTCTTTCACCCTTGATGGTGGAGATCCGGTAACAGAACAGGTAAGCGGCACATTGAACAGCATGGAAACCATGAACTTCACTTTTGCCGCAACGGGTGATTTCTCTGCTTTGGGAGACCACGAATTGTCCGTTACAACTTCATTGCCCGGTGATGCCGACAATTCCAATGATGAACTGGCCGTAACGATTACCAAATTTATTTGCCTCCCAACGGCAAATTGTACACTTGGCGATGGCATTAAGAAACTTGTGCTGGCCGAAATTGACAATACTTCGGGTTGTGACCCTGATGGTTATGGGAACTATACGGACTTGACCGCAACCATGAAAATTGGAGGCACATATGATTTGACGATTACAACCGAATATGGAACCCAGCATGTCAGGGTTTGGATCGATTTCAATGACGATTACAGCTTTGGCAGCGATGAGATAGTCATAAGCGATTACGTGATAGCTGATGGTCAGGGCAGTGGATCCTATACGGAAACCATGGATTTGGAAATCCCTGTCGATGGAATATTGGGCGAACATCTGATGCGCGTGAAAACAAACTGGAACAGCCCCGTGCCCAATGATCCATGCGAAGGGACAACCTATGGCGAAACAGAAGACTATACGGCCAACATTGTTTTGCAAACAAGTATCGCGGAAAGCTATGAACCCAACGAAATGGTTATTTCCTATTTGGAAAACAACCATTTTGCAGTGAACTTTACAGCTGTAAACCAAAATGAGCCATTGACTGTTTCTGTCCACAACTTACTTGGCCATACCCTTATCGAAAACAGGGTTGCAAGTGTAAATGGAAAATACCAATACGATTTTGATATGTCGTACGCAAAACCGGGTATTTACATTGTGCGCCTCGGCAACAGTTCATTTGGCAAAGTGAAACGCATCGTGGTAAAATAAACCAACTTTTCTGCAAAAAAAGAAGGAGAGGGACAGTCCCTCTCCTTTTTTTTTTTACTTCAATTGAGCTAGGATAAGCCAGGCTTTTTGTGTGGTTTCAACCCGGATTATCAACTAACACCCAATATACCTTGAAATTACCAAACGTTGGATTTCGGAAGTGCCTTCCCCGATTTGAAGCAAACGTTGGTCGCGATAGAACCTTTCCACATGGTAATCTTTCATCAGTCCGTAACCACCATGTATTTGAACGGCTTCGTCGGATACTTGTTTTGCAATTTCTGAACAATAAAGCTTCGACATGGCCGCTTCTTTGGCAAAGGGTTTTCCTTCATCTTTCAACCAGCAGGCCTTATAAAGAAGGTTGCGGGCAAGTTCGATTTTAGTGGCCATGTCAGCCAATTTAAAAGCATTGATCTGAAATTTACTGATAGGTTTCCCGAATTGTTTACTTTAGTTGGCATATTGCAAAGCAAGTTCAAAAGCCCCCTGGGCGTTCCCCAGCCCCATTGCTGCTATGGAAAGCCGGCCATTGTCCAAAGTACTCAACATAATGTGCGAACCTTCGCCCACTTTTCCCAATAAATGGCTTTCGGGGACATGGCAATCATCAAAGTAAAGTTCGGCCGTATCGGAAGCGCGCCACATCATTTTCCCGTGCATGGTAACCTGTTTGAACCCCGGCGTGTTTTTATCGACGATGATGGTCGTGAATTCCTTTTTCCCGTTTTCCAGCACTTTTGTAACAGCTTGAACGGTGGAACCTATCGAAAAATCACAGGAGCCGTTTGTGATAAAAATCTTGGAACCATTGATGGCCCATTCCACATTTTCAAGTACTGCGGTTGTTTTTGTCCCCCGCGAATCGGAACCGGCATTTGCCTCTGTTAGCCCAAATCCCCATAAAGCTTCACCGGTGCATAGCTGCGGGAGGTATTTCATTTTCTGCTCCTCGGTGCCATAGTAATAAAGCGGGCCTATCCCAAGTGAATTGTGGGCCGCCAAAGTTGCGGCCTGTGACCCATCTATCCGGGCCAGTTCTTCCACGGCGATGATATAGGCGAGTGTGTCCAATCCCTGCCCTCCGTATTTCTCGGGAAGGTACATTCCAAACAACCCCAATTCCCCCATTTTCCGGGTGAGGTCGTAGGAAAATTCTGCTTTTTCATCCAATTCCTGGGCTATGGGCTTTATTTCCCTTGCGGCAAAATCGCGAACAGTTGCGCGGATAAGGTCTTGTTCTTCTGTTAATTCGAAATTCATTTTTAACCGTTTTTATGTATTGTTTCTAATGGATTGTCCCGGACAATAGACTGTGTAATTTTTGAAGCCCCTAAATTAGAAAAAAGCTGATTATGGCAGGTCAATAATCGGGATTTTATTTTTCAAACCTATTCCACTGTTCATTTCCGTTTCCTGAAAACCCTGTGTTTTGAACATTTAACACAGATTCATGTTGAATAATTTACTAAACAATATTTCTATAAATGGCAAAAACCAGTTTAAGACCACGTTGCACGCTAAACACAACAAAAACCCAAAAGGAAGTATTGAAACAAATCCAGGACAAATTAAAGGAAGAGTCACAAACAATACAGGGGCAGGTAGTGCAAGACCATGCTTTCATAAGGATCCCGGACAAAGACCAACATTACTGGTCTCCAGAACTTCATGTCTGGGTAAGGGAACAGGACGGATCAACAAGGGTGTCGGGAGTGGTGGGCCCCAAGCCCAAAATATGGACGATGTTCATGTTTTTTTATTTCGTGGTCTTAGGGCTTTCTTTTTTTGGTGGGATTTATGGGATTATCCAATGGCAACTTGATATGGATGCACCTTTCCTGTGGAGCATCCCTGCCGGGGTAATTGGGGTTTTACTTGTTTATGGTGCCGCACAATTTGGACAGAAAAAGGGAAAAGAACAGATGCTGTTGTTGAGGGGTTTCCTTGACAGGGCGGTTGGAAAATAAAAGCAATGAAAAACACTCTTAAGGACTACCCAAATGCAGCAATCCCCGTAACGTCAATCCCGGTTATCAATAAATGAATATCATGGGTTCCCTCGTAGGTGAGCAATTCATCTATACCGAAATAACCCAGGGGAGTATATTTGTACTTGGTTTATTATTTTTAAGACTTCTTATGTTGAGTGCAGAGGTTATCAAATATATGCGTTGTCCTATCTAACATAGGGACATTCAGTAATACCCCAAGGCCAATGATATCAACATAAGCCGTTGATAAGTTTAAAAGGAAAACCCCAAAAAGGGCCAAAAAAGGCTTAATTTCGGGGCAATCTTTAAAAGCTATGGCAAAAATA
>JAJRTT010000271.1 GCA_024278155.1 Bacteroidota bacterium
CGAGGGTTGCAAGGCACACACCGGGTTTTCCGGTAAGCCGTCCGTAAGTGGCGGCCATAAAGCCGGCGCCTTGTTCGTGACGGGTAAGGATTAGTTTGATCTTAGAGTTTTTCAACGAATCCAGAAAATCCAGGTTTTCTTCCCCGGGGATCCCGAAAATGTATTCCACGCCTTCGTTTTCCAAGGCTTTGATAAAGAGATCTGAAGCTTTCATAATGATTATGGATTTATATAACGTAATAGTTGGTCGTTACTTTGTGCGCATATTTAGCATTTGGACACGTTCAAGAGTTAGTGTGATTTGAAGAAGCACGCCCCCACCAACACATTGTCTATCGCACCCCCTTTCAAGAGGGGAGTCTGCCGGCATTCAAAACAGTTTAAGTTTTTCATTGGAGGTTTCTGAGAACCATTATCTATTGAAAATCGAAGCAAGGTACGATATTATCACAAGATACTATTTATTGTTTTTCAGGAAATCGGAATTGATAAACAGATAATCTGTTCCGGCTGCAAATACATGGCAACCTCCACAAAATGTGCCCATTTTTGATGTACCTGAGCTTATTCCGCCGGCTCCTCCCATAACAAAACCCCAGTCCCCGGTTTCTGGCGATTCACCTGCTTTCAGTTTTACCATGATGGTCAATTCCGGTGTTTTTTTTGCATCAAATGCCTTTTGGTTTTTGTAGGATTCTTTAACAACAACAGTTCCTTCAGGATATTTGTAAGGTGCTGTTCCCGTGTTCACGTCTTTGCCAATGTCGTTGATGTAAATCACACGGATGGCTTTGATCCCTTTGTGTTTGCTGTCGAGGAAACCTGTTGGGTCACCCGTGTTTGGTGTGTCACCGGTTACCTTGTACCAGGAAGCGTAATCTTTCCACAGATCGTTCATCCCACCTCCCGGGGGAACGGCGGTTTCATTTGAGTTAATATTAGCAGCAGTAAATGCATAGAAGATAAAACTAACTGCGATAATCGTTACTGAAATGAATAATTTAATTGCTTTCATTTTGATTTTTTTTAATTGTAAATTTTTTTTAATTCTCTATCTGTACTACTTCTTAATGAATTTGAAAACTTGTTCCGATTCGGTATATCATGTATATTCATCCTTTCAGGTTTCCTCCGCCAAAAAGGCCAACTTCAACCCAAAAGGTTTGTCCACTTTCCAGGTTGTTCCAATGCCGGAAGGTCTTACTCCTTCAGGCTTCGGACAAAGTTTACGAGTTGCCAGCGCTCTTCTTCAGTAAGGATGGGTTCCCATTTTATCATGGCTCCTTTTCCGTTGGTTATTTTCCAGAAAATTTCACCATCGGTCTGGCTTTGGACTTTGTCGGAAGAGAAATCGGCAGGTTTTGGGTTCAGGGCCTTTCCTCCGGGGCCATCGCCTTTTCCTTCGTTGCCGTGGCAAACAGTGCATCTTGTTTTGAAAATCGCTGCCCCTTTTTTTATTGAGGACTTATTGCTTTAAACGGGGTTTGAAATTCCTTTTGCAGATTCCGGGGCAAGCCATCTTTCATTTGAACCAGTCCCCTGGGAAAATGATTGCGTTTGGGTCAATAAGATAAACATTAAACTTGTAAGGAGTGTAATGGAGGTTTTTTTTATTTTCATTGTCTTAAAGATTAAAATTATTTTGAATTTCAAGCTTTAGTCAATGGATGTGGTTTTTCCTTACAGAAAAGAAAGAGATTGGGTTTTATTTCCTCTTTAGCAACCATGCGGAAGGATTGTCCTGTTGGCGGATAATGGCAAGGTTCATCAAGGCTTCGTTCTTATCTTCGGTTTTCAGGTAGCAAACCATGTGCAGGCCGTGCCGGCTCAATCCAGCAGACTCGGCATTATAGCCTTTCAGGTTAAGTTGGGCAATAAGTTTTTGCGAATTCGACTTATACTGAAAAGCCCCACCAATAATAAGGTACAAGGGCTTCCTCTCTTGGAAAATGGCCGAATTGGAGCCAGGGGCAGGCTTTTCCGATGCTGCTTCCGAAATTGATCCTTCGGGCGGGGGCAAAGTTTCTTCAACTTCATTTGGGGTAAGTCCTGTATTTTCAACAGGGATCTCCTTTTTGATCACGACCGGGTCGGTTGCTTGTTCCGTGGTAAGGGTAAAGCTGGATTCCTGCGTGTTGCTGTCTTTATTGCCATTAAATGGTAAAAAGTACCAGCCCAAAAGGAACAAGAGGGGAATGATGGTTAGATAGGCTATGTAAACAGCCCTTTTCTTTTTATGTTGTCCTGAGGTGGGTTTGCGGTCAATGAATTTTGCAGCGGGTTGCCTGTGGATTTTTTCCCTGGTAATTGGATAGGAGACAAAGCTTGGTAACCCATATGATTCTTCAAGGTAGTTTATGCTGTTGTCCTGGCTGGACAGCAGCGAACCTTCCACATCTTTTCGCAGGGTGCCGATTTTCCCAAATGTAAGCGCTCCCCCTTCTTTCAGTTTTTGGAGGCATTCCTTTGTGAAAGATTGCAGGGCAACTTTGGCTTCTTCGTAAGAGATATTTTCGGCCACAGAAATTGCATGGACAAGCAGTCCGTCGTCGCCCTTAAGCTTTGAATTGAACAGGATATTTTTAGAAGGTGGGTAAAATGTGTGGTTAATGGGATGTACCCGTGCAGCGGAATAATTGCCCACAAAGCCTCCAAAACCAGGCAGGATAACACAATCGTGCTTGTACAGTAAATCGCTTATATGTTGATCGATATTCAAGATCCCCCATTTTTTAACAGCCAGCTAAATTACATAATTTACGGCCTGTAATCAAGAACTATTTTTGATCTTCATCAAATCTTCCGGCGTATCAATGCCAAAGCTTTCAAATTCAGTTTCTTTTGCAAATATTTCAAATCCGTTTTCGAGCCATCTCAGTTGTTCCAGTGATTCGGCTTTTTCCAGCGGGCTTTCTTTAAGGTTTCCGATTTCTTCCAAAACCTTGACTGTGTAACCGTAAATCCCAATATGTTTGTAGAAGTCTTGTTTTTCGAGCCATTGCCCGGTATCAATATCCCGTAAAAAAGGGATTGCCTGCCGGCTGAAATAAATTGCTTTGCCATCGGGCCCTACAATAGCTTTTACTACATTCGGGTCAAAAAGTTCTTCCTTAAGGGTGATTTTTTTTACAAGGGTCGCAATCTTGATTCTGTCATTTGCAAACAGGGAGGCCAGTATATCAATCTGTCGGGGATCGATCAAGGGCTCATCCCCCTGAATGTTTATTATGGCGTCCATCGCGATTCCCTGCTCCTTTAGTTTTAAGGCAGCTTCGTTGCACCTTTCCGTTCCACTTCGGTGGTGTGCAGAGGTAAGCAATACTTTCCCCTTAAATGCTTCAACAGCTTTAACTATTCGTTCATCGTCCGTGGCAATATAAACATCGTTTAATGAAACAGCTTTCAGGGCCTGTTTGTAAACCCACTCGATCATGGGCCTGCCCTTGATAAGGGCCAGTGCTTTTCCCGGAAACCGGGAAGAGGCGTATCGGGCGGGTATGATTCCTGTGATTTTCATTTTGGATAATGTTGAACTTAAAGTCAAAGCCCGACTATTTTATGGTTTTTTCAAACGAATATTTTTCTTCCTTTCCTGTTTTGTTTTCTGTAATAATCAATTGGAAATTGAGATTGGTGTTCCCATTGACAATTGAAAAAGGTACACGGGGCTGGGATACGTTGTTTTCAAAAACCAGCTTCCCGTTTCCCGTTATTTTCAGGTGGGTTTTACAATTGTCCGGGACTGCAACTTCTGCCACGCCCAATAAAGTATCGGCCAATGATTTTGATATGAAAACCCCGATTATGCCATTTCCCGTTATTTTCACGGTATTGCTTTCGTCATCATATTTACGGAAATATTTTACCCTTCCGGTGGAATCGTAATATTCGTAGGTTATCATCCTGCCATCAGGGTAATGGAACTTCCATTCGCCAACCGAAAGGCCATCTTTATGATAACCTTCAAAACTTGTGACGCCCCCGGTGTAAACGGCTTTGTGAGGCCCGTTCAACAAAGCATTTTTGTAATTTTCAAAGTGTGTCAACTTTGTTTTGTCTTCGTAAAATTTATGAAATCCCGTGATGGTGTCGTTCACGTACCTCCCTGAATCGATCATTCGCCCATCCTTGTCATAGGCCAAATAAACGTAATCGCTTTTGTCCGATTTAAGATAAGTGGTTTCGGATTTTAACTTGTCCAAACTATACCATTCCTGTATTATAAGTTGTCCTTTGTCGTTTTGAAACTCCTTTTTGATATTCCCGCTATTGCACGAAAAAACGAAAAACACAATGGAAACCAACAGAAGGATAAAGAAACAATGATTGGTCCTATTTGCTTTATGGTATTTCATTTGTAATTTTGGATTCTAAAAAAGACCGTGTAATTGTGCATTGATTTTTTCGATAATGACGCCGAGGTCTTCCGGGTTGTCCTGAATGTCGATGTCATCAACATCCACGATCAATAATTTCCCCAGTTTATATCCTTCGATCCATGTTTCATAGCGTTCGTTCAGTTTTTTCAGGTAATCCAAACGGATCGCTTCTTCATAGTCCCGCCCGCGTTTTTGTATTTGGCTTACGAGGGTGGGAACTGTTGCCCTTAGGTAAATCAACAAATCGGGAGGTTGGATAAACGAACTCATCAACTCGAACAGGGAATAGTAGTTGTCAAAATCCCTGGAGGTCATCAGGTTCATCGAATGGAGGTTGGGGGCAAAAATGTAGGCATCTTCATAAATGGTCCTGTCCTGGATAATTGTCTTCCCGCTTTTCCTTATCTCGACCACCTGGCGGAACCTGCTGTTCAGGAAATAGATTTGCAGATTGAACGACCAGCGTTGCATGTCTTCGTAAAAACTGTTCAAATAGGGGTTTGTGTCCACATCTTCGTAATGGGGCTCCCATTTGAAATGCTTTGACAATAAACGTGTAAGGGTTGTTTTTCCCGATCCTATATTTCCGGCAATGGCAATGTGCATATTCGTTGTTTTTAATTTGGATAAAATTACTACTTTTTTATAAGCTACCTGAAAATTTACCCGGAGTTTTTGGCCCATCACATGGAAGATGATTTTTTTAATGGGACAAAA
>JAJRTT010000272.1 GCA_024278155.1 Bacteroidota bacterium
GTGCAACGATTATCTCAAAAACATAAGCGACATCTCGGTGGTAACCGACGATACCATTATTACCACCGACTACGGCATTGCCCACTACCAGGGCTATTTGCCCGAAGAACCGAATGCCGATCCCACACTGCCTGCAGGAAACACCTTCACTTTTACTGCAGACTCAAATCACGCCTATGATATTTATAATGAGTTGAACGGAATAGTGTATATATATCATAATCGAGAGAATGCTTTGCCTTTAAGAGTGCATCCAACGATGAATTATGGTAATGTATCAACCATACAAAATACGATTGCTGATTATTCAAAAACAGAAGCATGCCCTCCAACACTTGGTGGGGGCGGTGAAGAAATGAAAAGTGGCATGTATGCCGCAAATGAATCAGCTGACAGTACCAAGGTAGCAATTGAAAGTCTGGAGGATGGTGGCGATACGGATGAGCTTGATTTTGATGTGGTGATGTCCATGCCAAGCGAAAGCCTTGAAACTAGGGATATGTTATTAGACGAATCGCCCAACCTGAGTGATACGGTAATGATATCGGCCATCGAAAAAGAGGAAGTGTTGCCCAATGCCATGCTTCGCGATGTGTTGGTGGAAAATCCGCAGGCTGCCAAATCGGAACAGGTGCAGGCGGCATTGGACGAACGTTCATATCCCATGTCGGCCACAATGCGGCATGAAATTGATGCGGGGCGCGACAGCCTTTCCGAAAAAGAGGTCAGTGAGGCTGCACTCACTTTTTTCAGGCAGGAAGAAAACAGTTTGTTCAATCAACTACAACATTATTATGCAACAGACACCACCATCAGTTTTGGGGTTGACAGCCTGAAACAATTGTATGTTGACAATGGGAGCCTGGAAAAACAGTACCGCCTGGCAATGGTTTATTACAAAATGGGCGACACCACAAGCTGCGATTCGGTAATTGATAACTTGCAATATACATTTGACCTGAGCACTGAACAGGAAGCCGAAAGGCAGGATTATGATACTTACCTCAATTTGATGCAGCAATATGGCACCCTGCCTGATAGTGTTTCCTCAGCGCAACTGATGCAGTTGATGCAATCGGACAATGGCAGGCCGGCCACATATGCCCGCAATATTTTGTTGTGGCTAGATCAGACAACATACAATGAGCCCCTGCTGTTGCCAGACACTTCCTTGAAAATGGCTGTTGTTAAAATGGATGACTTTATAGTTGGTTCTGACAATGAAAAGGAATCCTGGCTAACCATTAAACCCAATCCTGCAGCAAACTATTTTACTGTGAGTTGGGAACTCCCTTATGATTCTAAATCAGCTACTTTAATTTTTACAGACATGAACGGGCTGTTCGTTGGTAAAACAATACTATATAGTCGTGAAAACGAAAAAGTGATTAAAACGGAGAATTGGCATCCGGGTACTTATTTGATAAGTCTTTTGGTGGACGGGCAACTGCTTGAAACCAGGAATTAAGCCTTATTAAGTAGTTTTATATTTAATATTTAGATTTTCCATTGCCTGTTTTTGTTCCTTAATACTAGTAATGGGAGGCTTTATGAGAAAATACTAAAAGAGATGAAAGAAATTTCAAGATATATATTTATCATATTCCTGTCCTGTTCGGCTCTGATAACTCATGCACAGAATGAATGGGTTAAGGTGTATGGCGATACTAGGAAAAACGTAGTGCGTACATTAATAGAGACATACGATGGAGGTTACTTATTAGGAGGACATATCAAATATCAAGATGGTAGTATGAAAGAAGGGCTACTGATCAAAACCGATATTAATGGTGAAATTCTTTGGGAAAAAATAATTGGGACTGAAGCGGATATTGGGACTGACGGTACTTTCATTTACCAAACTTTCGATGGTGGTTATATTTTATCAAGTGCGACATCAAAATTTGGCGGGATTGATGTGATGCTTATGAAACTCAATGCTTGCGGCGAAAAGGAATGGAACAAAATTTTTATCAGCCCTGAACTACCACAATTCCCGGCCGAAGTAATACAAATGCCTGACAGCAGTTACCTGATGATGCTTTCGTATTGGGGCAATGACCTGGCCAACGAAAGAATATGGTTGTTTAAAGTGAGTCAGGAAGGGGATATTATCTGGAAAAAAGTATATGCCAATTGGACATCAGGCACCAACGCCGAAGAAGGTTACCATTTACTAAAAGGTAATAACAATAACTATCTCATCACTGGAGCCTATTACCAGTACAATCCTGGTGAAGATACAAACGCTCGTTACATACGCCCTATGTTTATTAAAATTGACAGCCTGGGCAACGAATTATGGCATTTACTTTGGGGGGTCAACGATTTTTATTATGGTGCCGCTTACGAATCATTATATAATTCATTTGGAAGTATTTATTCTGTTGGTGTAAATGAATCACCCGGACAATTCGAACCTGCACTTTTCAAAATTGACAGTTCTGGTAATCAATTGCACCAAAAAGATTTAATTGAAAATGCATTTGGGGGTGCAACAACCATAAGTATTTTTGAAGATACAACATTATTCATCGGGGCCACATGGACCGATTTAGATAATACCAATAATCATGTAACTGTGTATAAAACAGACAGCTTGGGTAATATATTGATTGAACGTGAACTGTTGCAGACATCAAATTCGCTCAGATCTTCAATCATCACTTACGACAATAAGTACTTGGTTACCGGCAGTTTTTATATTGATAATGAAAACTGGGACATTTACCTGTGGAAATTTAACCACAATTTGGAATACGACAGCATTTATACCCAACCCCGCGTTTACGACAGCCTCTGCCCTTACCCCATCGTCAGCGACACCATCGATTTGGACACCACCATCGTAAACCTGCCGGAACTGTATGAGGAGATGCACCGCATGAAAGTAAGGCCA
>JAJRTT010000273.1 GCA_024278155.1 Bacteroidota bacterium
ATCCCCCTTCCAACCATGGGAGTCCCCAAGGGGTCATAAATCTTGTTGAAATAATTTGTCTGCTGTCCATCAAGGAAAGAGGAAACAAAAACAAACAGTATCAGCATTGCATTTTTCATAAGGCAAATATAAGGGAAAAAGCGGCCGGTGGTTTTATTGAATTACGATAGATGAAAAGAAAACCTGTACTTTAGCGAGATGAATTTGGAAAAGGCATTTGGTATTTTAATAATTTGTGGGTTTTGAAAAAAATTGCTGAAAAGATATTGGCCCTCAGATGGCCAATAATTATTGTGGTTGCCATCACAACGGTTTACCTTGGTTTTCAATTAAATAACCTAAGCATTGACGCCGATATCCTGCGGTCGCTTCCCGAAGATGATCCCCATGCCGCTTTGTTGAAACAAATCAGTGAGAAGTTTGGCGGAAACAGTATGGGGATTATTATCCTCGAAACGGACAATATTTACCAAACGAAAGTCCTGGAACATATCCGTTCCATTACCGATACATTGGGCTATATCGAAGGGATATTGTCGGTTCAGAGCCTGACCAACATCATCAATATCAAAGGAAGTGAACTGGGAATAGAAGTGGGCCAACTGGTGGATGAATACGAATTGCCCACAACAACCGAAGAGTTTGAAAAACTGAGGAACAATGTGGAGGCGAATGAAATGTACAAAGGGACCATTGTTTCGGAGGACGGGACTTCAACCCTGATTATTTTTACGTTGAAAAATGGCGCAAATGTAAGTGCTGTTGCAAAAACCGTAATCGAGAAAACCGAAGCCCTCCATTTCCCCGAAAAGCTTTATTACATCGGCTCGCCCATGCTAATCACTTATATTTCGGAATTGATGAAAAACGACCTGGTCAATTTGTTGCCCATCGCATTTCTGGTGATCGCCATCATTTTGTTATTGGGTTTCCGCTCGGCAAGCGGTGTGTTATTGCCCCTTTTAACGGCTGTGATAGCGATTGTTTGGAGTTTGGGCGCCATGTCGCTTTTGGGCTACAAAATGTCGATGATCTCCAACAATATCCCGATTATTTTACTGGCGGTCGGCAGTGCCTATACCATCCATGTCCTGAACCGCATCAACCAATTGAAAACAACCGACAGGGACGAGGCCATTTCAAAAGCTTTGTCTTATGTAATGGTTCCGGTGATACTGGCGGCCATCACAACGGTAATCGGTTTCGTGTCCTTTATCTTTGGTGCCTATCTTGACATGATCGTTGACTTTGGGATATTCACTGCCTTGGGGACTTTCTTTGCCTGCCTGCTGTCCCTCTTTTTTGTACCCGCTTTACTTGACATATTTACACCAAAGAAGAGAAATAAAGAGTTGATCCCAAAAAAAGTGAGGCGGTCGTTTTTATCGGAAAAACTCCTTTCGCCCTTGAACATTTTATTGTTCAAACACCCCAAATATGTTTTGGTTACGTGGAGCGCTTTGATCGCATTGAGCATTATCGGGATATTTTTTATCCAGCGGAGTGTTGATATCCAGGAATATTTCAAAAAGGGGAACCCAACCCGGGAAGCGGAAAGGATAATGATAGAAAAATTCGGAGGTGTCAAACCGGTTTTTGTCCTTTTCAAGGGGGATATGCAAAGCCCGGAAGTTTTGAAGATGATGATAAAAATGGGCGAATATATGAAGCAAAGCCCGGATATTTACACAACGCAATCTGTTGCCGACCTGATCTCCGAAATAAACTTTGCCATTACCGGTGAAAGAAAAGTTCCCGACGATCAGGCAATGATTGAACAATTTTGGTTTTTGCTGGACGGGAACGAGGTGATGCAGCGGTTTGTGACGGAAGACCTGGATGAAGGGATTATTATTTCCAAGTTCAAATCGGCCGACAATGATGCCAAGAAGGAATTTGCCCGTTACATGGATAAGTTCATCAAGGAAAATTCCACTGAAGATTGCCGGATCGAAATTACCGGGATGCCTTTTGTGGATATTACCATGGACAGGAGTTTGATCAACAGCCAGCTCGGGAGCATTTCCATTTCCATTGTTTTTGTGATTATTATCGTGGGTTTGATATTGCGCTCTTTTTATAGCGGCCTGTACGCTTCGATCCCAATTATCGCAGCCATCACAATCCTATTTGGAGTAATGGGGCTCACAGGGATTTCACTCAATATCGCAACGGTTTTGGTGGCAAGTGTGGCCCTTGGTATTGGGATCGATTATTCCATCCATATCATTTCCCATTTCAACGATACATTTCAAAAAACGGGTGACGTAAGAAAGGCCATCCAGGATGCGATCATGATCAGCGGCAATGCCATTATCATCAATGTGATTTCGGTATCCGCAGGTTTTTTGGTCCTGGTTTTTTCAGATATGGTACCTTTGCAGTACTTCGGGATTTTGATTGCCCTTAGTATGTTGGGTTCCAGTTTGGGCGCAATGACTTTGCTTCCGGTGATCCTGATACTGGTTCATAGAGGAAAAAATGATTCAATGTGGGAATGAGACAATGATTCAATGGGAGAATGATTTA
>JAJRTT010000274.1 GCA_024278155.1 Bacteroidota bacterium
TAACCAATTTCTTTAGAAATCCTCACGGCAGCCGCACCCATTTTTTCCCTTACTTCAGCTGTCAATGTCGGTGAAGGGCTTTCCTCGATGATTTTCTGGTAACGCCTTTGTATAGAGCATTCCCTTTCAAAAAGATGGACTACATTCCCATAATTGTCACCGATAACTTGTATCTCGATATGGCGGGGATCTTCCACATATTTCTCAACAAAAACAGTCCCGTCGCTGAAATAGTTTTTGGCTTCGCGGCTGGTATTTTCGATGGCCTCGTCCAATTCATTTTCCGAATGGACAATCCGCATCCCCTTGCCACCACCACCGGCAGCAGCTTTCACCAATAATGGAAATGGGATTTCTTTGGCGGCCATCATCAGGCTTGCCTTATCGCCTGTTTTGGCTTCGGTCATCGGGATGCCCAGTTCCTTCACGAATTTCCGGGATTCGATCTTATTCCCCATTAGTTTTATTGCACGGGTATTGGGGCCAATGAAGACAATATTGTTCTTTTCGCAAGCAGCCACCAAATCCGGGTTTTCGGCCAAAAAACCATAACCGGGATGAATGGCCTCACAAGCCGTTTCTTTCGCAATGCCAATTATTTTTTCAATACTCAAATAGGTTTCACTGAGCTCGATGCTATCGCCAAGGCAATAGGCCTCATCGGCCATATCCACATGCAAGGCATCTTCATCCGCAATTGAATAAATGGCAATTGTTTTTATCCCCAGGTCTTTTGCCGACCTGATTATCCGTACGGCGATTTCGCCCCGGTTCGCGATGAGTATCTTATTAAATATTGTCATATTTTTTCTGTTTAATTATTTCCTAATAAAAAAGTAGGCAGTGGGCAATTTGCAATAAGCAGTGGGCAATTTGAAAAATCTATTTCGCACCATACTTTCCAGGATTTTCCATCATATGATTTAATAATCTTCCAACCTCTAAGGATTTACTATTAAAATCATCAAATATTTCACTTGTTATGTACTCACAAGCTAATGCAAACTCCAACCAAACCTGAGTTTCGGAATTCTCACTATCAGAATCACTGACTTTGCTGATAAAATGTTTAGGATACCTTCTTTTACGATATCCTTCGGCGACATTTGTACACACCGAGCGGGAACATCTCCTGATTTGATCAGTAAGTGAATACGTTTCCTCTTTGGGGAATTTTTTGCTCATTTCAAATATTTCCATTGCAAGCGAAAACCCCTTTTTATAAACTGTCAAATCTTTAAAATCCATAAGTTTAATTTTACAAATTTCATATTCCTTTTTACCTTTTGCTTACTGCATGTTGCCAACTCCTTTTTTTGCCTACTGCCTCCTTTTTTTCTTACCATCGCCTATTGCATACTGCTTTTACTTCTCCAACCTTTCAGGTCACCACCGCACAATCCGCCTTCGACCTAAAAGGTTTTCCACATTGCTCATTGCCTACTCTTGCTCTTTTTTCTCAACCTTCCGGGTCTCCTACGCTCAGGCTTACTCCGACCCAAAAGGTTTTACTCCACCCAGCCCGGCCTTCTTTTCTCCAGAAAAGCTGCCATTCCCTGCTGTCCTTCATCCGCAGCCCTTAAGCGGGCAATCAGGTCGGCGGTATATTCCATTGTGTCCTCCAACTTATTTTCAATAACCTTATTTATCATTTCCTTTGTTTCTTCCACGGCTTTTGGGGCCGATGTCTTAAATTGCTTGATATAATCTTTCAGGACAGACTCTATTTCCCCATTTGAAATCGAACGGTTAACCAAACCAAACTTCTCCGCCTCTTTCCCTTTAAAGCGTTTTCCGGTCATCATCAATTCCTTTCCCCCGAATTCACCGATACGCTTCAACACATATGGGCCAATGGTCGCCGGGGAAATCCCTATTTTCACCTCGCTGAATGCAAAGGTGGTGTTCTCCTCGGCAATAACAATATCACAGGCTGCAAGCAATCCGTTGGCACCTCCAAAAGCAGCACCATGAACAATTGCAATTGTTGGTTTTGGGCAAATATAAATTGTTTCAAATAAACCGGCAAGCCTTTTTCCGTCTTCAAAGTTTTCCCGATAACCGAATTGGGCAATCCCTTTCATGTAATTGAGGTCGGCCCCGGCACAAAAGGATTTTCCCTTTCCCCGCAAAACCACGACCCGTACATTTTCCATTGACCCAACTTCCCTAAAACAGTCCGTCAGTTCCGAAATCATCACATCGTTAATGGCATTATGGAGTTCGGGGCGGTTCAGGTAAATCGTAACGATTGTATTGTTTAATTCAAATTGGATGGTTTGATATTTCATTAGTCTAAAATTACTGTTCTGTTATTCATATTTAATCGCATCCACCGGATTGAGCAAGGCAGCCTTGATAATAAAAAAGCTGATTGTCCCCAAACCAACAACAAAGACACCGACACCGGCCAATGCAAAATAGACCCATTGTAGTCCGATGTGATAAACGAAATTGGAACTCAGCCATTCGCCCAACTTCCACCAGGCGAGTGGAACGGCAAGGATGTAGGATATTAAAATCAAAAGCGCAAATTCTTTATAAAGCATTGCCAGGATACTTCCCGTGGACCCGCCCAAGACTTTCCGAATGCCGATTTCGCGCGATTTCCGTTCGGCAATAAAGGACGAAAGCCCTAACAGGCCGAGAAGAGCGATAAATATCGTAAGCAAGGTGATACTGTTGACAATCCATCCGGTCTGTTGTTCATCCTTGTACATTTCATCCTGCATATCTTCAAGGAATTTATAATCGAACGGGCCAACGGCGCCAAATTCACGGTATTTCCGGTTTATAAAAGCAAGTGTTTCTTTTTTACTGGTTTCGTTTATATGGCAACAAAGGACAAATTCCGGTTCTTCACTGATGAAAAAGATAATCGGTTCAATCTTATTGTGCATCGACTTAAAATTAAAATCCTTCACCACACCGATAACTTTCAGCATCCTACCACCCGAGCCATCTGCCTTGAACCCAAAATGGATTTTCTTTCCAAGGGCATTATCGCCCCACCCAAAATCAACAGCGGCGGTTTCGTTTATAATCACCGACTCCATTTTATCCTGGCCCATTTGCCTGTCAAAATCCCTCCCCTTTACTATTTCCATTTCAAAGGTTTTCACAAAATCATAATCCGTTTCACAATAAATTATGGCCTTGTTTTCCATCCCGGTTTCCTGTTCGATCCGCATCATCCTGATCAAACCCATCCTGCTTGGAATCCCATTTGTATTTGTTGAAGAAAGAATATCCGGGTTTGAAAGCAATTCTTTTTTCAGGGAAAAAACCTTGCTCCTGAAAGTACTATCATTAAGTTTAAGAACAACAACATTGTTTTTATTGAACCCCATATTCTTGTTTTTCAGGAACCGCAGCTGGCCCGAAACCACAAGGGCACCGATTATCATACTGATGGCAAGGAAAAACTGAACAACTACCAATACCTTACGGAGCAGGCCACCCTTTTTGCCCGGTTTGCCAATAGCCCCTTTTAAGACAACGACCGGTTGAAAGGACGAAAGATAAAAGGCCGGGTAACTGCCGGATATCAGCCCGACAACAATTGTGAGTACCAAAATCCCGGAAAAAACCGCATTATTGTCAATTAGGTTCAAGGAAAGGTTTTTCCCAATGGCATTATTAAAATCGGGAAGCAACAACCAAACACCAAACAGCGATATAACAAGGGCTATCAAGGATAAAATGACAGATTCGACCAGGAACTGATTGACAAGTTGGCTTTTATAGGCTCCAAGCACTTTTCGTATCCCCACTTCCTTTGCCCTGATTGCCGACCGTGCCGTGGCCATGTTCATGTAATTAATGGAGGCGATAAGAAGGATAAAGATGGCCATTATCGAAAAAATCAACACATTGTCCCTGTCCCCGGAAGGCAGTTCCCCGCCAAGCCCTTTTTTGAAATGTGTATCGGCAAGTTTGGTATGAAGCACCTTGAAATCCAGATTGTACTTATCCCCAAGTTCTTTCATGTGCTTTTCGTAAAAAGCATTCGCCTTGATGTCAAAATCCGCGATACTGCTATTTTCCTTGAGAAGGATATATGCATACAGTTCGATCCGCCAAAATTTCTTGGGTTCCATGCTGTTGAAATTGGCAGTGCCCTTTTCATTGGCGAGTGTCGCCATGGAAACAAGCCCATCGAATTTCAGATGGGAATTGCCGGGTAAATCTTCCATGATGCCCGTAATCTTAACAGATTTGTTTTGATCAAACCTGATAAGCTTTCCGATCGGATCTTCGTCACCAAAATATTTTCGGGCAAGTTTTTGGGTAAAAACGGCTGTGTTGTTTTCCGTCAGGCAAGTTTGAGGGTTTCCCCGGAGCAACTTATAGGAAAATATCTTGAAAACCGTTGAATCCGCATACATTAAGTCTTCTTCGTAATACTGTTTGTCATTATAAACTACCAAGGTATTCCCAAGATGTGAAAAACGGGTAAATTCTTCAACTTCAGGTATATTTGTTTTAAAAGCCGGGCCCAGGGGGGTTGGGACAACAGCAAACTTATCCAGGTTTCCCTTTATCCCAATCTCGCATTCAAGCCTGTATATCCGTTCATGCTTTTCGTTGTACTTATCGTAAGTGGACTCGTCCTGTACGTACAAAAGCACAAGCAAGGATGTCGCAATCCCAACCGACAAACCCAGTAAGTTCAGGATCGCATAAAACTTATTGCGGGCAAAGCCCCGGAAAAGACTTTTTAGGTTAAATTTAAACATTCGGCAGATAAAGGTTCAAAAAAATCAAACTCCCCCTTCCATGGCACAAACTTCAATTGGAAAATATTTGGTGTAAAGATACAAGTTTCTAAATGTGCCGATAAAATTTTTTATTTATTTTTGCAAACATCGTCCCTGTTCAATCACCAAAAGCCTTGAGAATATGCTTCAACTTTCCGTTTGTACCTTAGTAAATAAATTGCACGGCCTTTTAAATACCTTTCCCGTTAAAAAGAAACCCTGTTTCCCGACCCTGTTATTGATTATTGTTTTCAATAGTATGGCTTGTGCCCAACAGGGGGAGATCGACAGTTTGAAAAACGTATTGGCCCAAAAAAAAGAAACCGGTGGGCAACTTGAATTCAGCTTTTGATGTTAATTATCGAGGGAGAAAAAGAAGTTCTCAAAACGATTTACTTTGGGATAATTATTTTTGGTTTAGCCCCCTATTAATCGGACTATTTTGATTTCTGTTCAAATATACGTATTTTCCATTTATAAATTTCATAATATTGTTTAAGCAAGGAACTCCCTTCAGGCTACTCGTTAAAAGGCGAATGGAAAGATATAGGCAAATATGAAAATTACCTCTATCCGGTACATCAGCTCAGCGGCACATTTAAGGGCAAGTTCCTTGATAGCCTGAAACGGAAACTCAGGAAGGTTGCGGTGCTTGATGCTTTTGACGCACATATCCAGCAAGCGTA
>JAJRTT010000021.1 GCA_024278155.1 Bacteroidota bacterium
ATAATTCCCTTCTGCACGGATGTTCCCATTTAAACAAAACATCCTCCAAAAACCTTCCCGTTTTCCATCCTCATATTGGCCAATGGACATCAAAGTCCCATCATCACTATATTCCTTCCACCATCCTTGTTTTTTGTTATTACTAAAAACACCATCCTTCATCAAGTTGCCATTGTGATAATAGTATTTCCAATGAGCTTCCTTCTTGCCGTTTACGAAAAAGCCTTCGGTAATCAAATTCCCTTCGTCATCATATTCCTTCCACCAATCCTGCAATTCATTGTTCACAAAATTGCCCTCGTTTTTCAACTTCCCGTTTTCATGATAGAATTTCCAGAAACCTGTTTTGACCCCATCCAACATCCATCCCTCTTCAACCAGGATTCCTTTTTCCGATTTCTTTTTGACATAAGTCTTTTCCCCCTTTTTGGGGACATCATCGCCAATTGCCCTCAACGGAACCATGATAGCAATACTTACCAAGGTCAAAAATGTCAATAATAAAAACTTCTTGTTCATTACGCAATAATTTATCAATTGAGCCAGGGTTTGGCTTTATACCAATGCGATACAGCTCTGCAAAACTTCCGGCTGTCTGTTGCAAGCCCGTCCACCAGCCAAAGCGAAGTGGGGTACAGGCCACCATGTTTTGGAAGGCGGGCGCATAACCACTGCCAAAAACTTTGGCTTCGCGAATCTTTTAAGTATTGGTATAAGTCAAGCCCTGAGCAATACAAATAGTCAATTCAAATGCCAAATCGTTTTTAAAACCATGAATTAACCTAAAACCCATAAAACTATCTATTTACAAATCAATTTTCAAAAGGCCACAATTTCTGCCCATCACCTGTTCCCAATATTTCAGGATTTTTTTCAAGCAGGTGTGACATTATGCGCTCTCTATCCCCAACCGGGTTCCCCTTACTTTGACCACTCCGTCGTTACCAAGCAAACCAGGGCCATTGAGCCTTCCTTTTTCGCTTTTGTTCTCCAATTTCAAAACGCCCCTTGGGCAAACTGCGGCACAAACCCCGCACCCAACACAGGAAGCCCTTGCAAAATCCTGCCCACGCTGGGCATACCATCTCACATCGATTCCCATTTCGCAATAGGTGGAACAATTTCCACAGGAAATACATTGTCCGCCATTTGTCGTAATCCTGAAACGCGATTTAAAACGCTGGATAATACCCATATAAGCGGCAAGCGGACAACCAAAACGGCACCAAATCCGATTTCCCATCAGAGGATAGAAACCCGTTCCAACAACCCCTGAAAAAATAGAGCTTATGAGGAAGCCATAGATTTTGCGCATTTGATAGGAATCGATCCCCAACAAAACGCTTTTTCCGGTAAAGAAAGTATAAAGCACCCAAGAGGTCATCACAACGACGAAGACCAAAACCGCATAAATCAAATACCTTTCGGTTTTCCATGCGATTATTTTCTTGCTCGATAGTTGCCTGAACGGGTCACCGGCGGTTTCGGCCAATCCGCCACAACCGCACACCCAGGAACAATACCATCTTTTCCCCACAAAATAGGTGAGCACAGGTACGGCAATCACGATCAGGGCAATACTCCAAACGAGCATCATCATCCCCAAAGTGCCTGAGTTGAGATAAGATTGAATACGCCATTCGAAAAAGAAACTGTAATCCAGAGGCCAGATATTCTTTAAATCAACTTCCGGGAGGTTGAGGGCAAATAAAATCTGTGGCATCATGAAGGCGATTATCAACTGAAAAAGCATGACCGAGAATGTACGGATACGCTGATACTTATTGTGGCGGTATTTGCTCAAAAAGCGCAATCCCATCACCAAAACAGCAAAGGTGTACAAAAACCCATAGAGGAACCACTGACTGGCTTCCCGGCCAAAAAGGCCCATACTTGCCACTTCCGAAATAGAAACCCACTCCACAATGTAAACCGGGAAAAAATACAGGACAATGTAAAACAATATGAGGAAAGAGCCCATCAAAATCCCGATAATGCCCTGACTGTTGAGTGAGGTCTTGAAAATACGGTTGTGCTTGATGCCCGGCAATCCGTCCCAAAACTTTGGTAGGATAAATATCATGGCCCCTATGAAAGCAAGGATGAAAGTGAGGGCAAAAAACAATCCTGTATTGTTAGAGACCAAACCTGTCCCGGCTTTTTTGGTGAACACGAACAAAAGGTTCCCTATCGCATAATCATCAAATGCTTTTGTATATAGAATGTTATTGTTGAAACCGGTCAGCGCGTTTTTCAGGTCATTCTTCAAATCCTCTGCAGATTGGTATTCGCGATCGGCTATCCAGCCCGTAAAATCATTGATCCCTTTCGCTTTGTATTGACCTGCCCCATCGTTTTCAGGAAAAACCTTTTCAGCAAAAGCCGTCGAATATTTTATTTCCCCTGAGGCGGACGATAGCTTCACCAAGGCATCAATATCCCGATCCGATATTTTGTATTTATTGATAATTGAAGCATTTGCCGCGGACAAGGCTTGTTTCAATTCATCCACAAACTCCAATTTGGAAGAAACTGTTTTTCCCTCAAATCCCTTTGAAGCCACCTTTAGTGCTTCTGTTTTAACATCACCCAAACCCACATCGTCAATCAATTTGTTGGTGAGCGTGTAAACGTTCAAAAAAAGGCTGGCAATAAATATTGTGAACGCCGTGAGGGTTATCCCGATCCCTATGTTATATATTGTTTTCATCTGTTTTTAGTTTTCACCACAAAGGCACAAAGGTTTTTTCTTAATCCGTTCGTGAGCTTTTGTACAATCATGGATATTGGATTCGTAAAATTCATTAAAGGGAGACTTTCCTGCTAAATTCCCCTTTGATTTCCGGTTCGTATCTTTTGTAAAATTCCGGGTCAAAATTCGCTTCCGTAAGCTCTTCGACCACCGCTTTCACGTGTTTCTTTTCTTTTATCCATTTTTCCATCACCCCATGCCTCAACCTAATGCCAAACACATTGCAGCCTTTCAGGAACTTTTCCTTTTTGTCGAATACAAGCTTTAGGCACTTTCTTCCCGTTTCATCTTCCCAATAAAAATCCTGTTCGTCATCCTTCAAATTTGCCCAGACCCATCCGTAAGTCTGGTATTCGATTTCGAGGAACTTGGCGGAATTGAACCAGATACCGGGTTGGTATTTCAATTTATCTTTACAAATCGTATAAGCAAGTGTTTCCCCCATCATCCGCCCGGTGTACCAAACCTGCTCTACGGGCCTTCTTTCGCCCGGAGGTGTTTTGTGCTGTGCACAATCGCCAATGGCATAAACATCCGGCACATTGGTCTCGCAATATTCATCGATCAAAATCCCTCTTGCCGTTTCGATTCCCGAATCCATCAGGAAATCAATATTGGGGCTCACCCCGGCGGTCAGGCCCACGAACCCGCATTCAATTTCATCACCTTTGCTTGTTACCACGGACTTGACCCGCCCATTGGAATCCGGCACAATTTCCTTTAACTCTGTTTCCAAACGGAGGTCGATATGGTTTTCCCTGATATGCCTTGTAATCAATGCCGATTCCTCAGCAGGGAGAATATTGCTCCAAAAACTCGTTTCGCGTACGAGGAAAGTTACATCAATATCCCGTGAGTGCAACATCTCCGCCAACTCGATCCCGATCAGGCCTCCACCAACGATCACCCCTCGCTTAATGTCTTTTGTGTATTTTTCGATATCTTGTAAATCCGGGTAACTGTACATTCCCGAAACACCATCCAGATCCTGGCCGGGCCATCCGAACTTATTGGACTTGGAACCCACCGCAAGGATGAGGACATCGTAGCCAACAACTTTTCCATCCGACAAAACCAATTCTTTCTTGGCAATATCAACCTTGTCCACTTTTGCATTCATCAAGTCGATGCGGTTTTTCTTCCAGAAGTGATCTTCATAAGGCTTTGTGTGCTCATATTCCATGT
This sequence comes from Bacteroidota bacterium, assembly GCA_024278155.1. GTDB lineage: Bacteria > Bacteroidota > Bacteroidia > Bacteroidales > JAADJA01 > JAADJA01. Next base: position 3,938 of record JAJRTT010000021.1, read on the forward strand.
GACCCATATAAATATACATG
>JAJRTT010000275.1 GCA_024278155.1 Bacteroidota bacterium
GGGATCATATAAAGAGCTGCGCCAATGGAATAAAAAACCCCGCCCAAAGCCAGCAACCACAGTCCACCCGGATCAAGGTTTTGCAATAAAGGCTTAATTGCGACAATAATCACCCAGCCCATCAACAAATACATAATGGTGGAGGCCAACCGGAAACGGCCCGTGTAAAAAATCTTTAAAACAACACCGACAATCGCAATTCCCCAGACCACCCCGAACAAACTCCAGCCCCATGCTCCATTGAGGGTCACCATAAGGTATGGAGTGTAAGTCCCGGCAATAAGAATAAAAATGGAAGCATGATCGAAAATATTCAACCTTCTCCTCCTGACTGGGTTACGGGCCGCATGAAAAAGAGTGGAGGCAAGGTACAGCACAATCATGCTCACACCATAAATGCAAAAGCTTACGATATGCCAGGCATCACCGTATCGAACAGCTCGTAAAACCAATAGCACAAGGGCCAAAATGCTCAACACAAAACCCAATCCATGGCTATAAACATTCAGCATCTCTTCCTTTTGGGGATAAGATTTCGGTATATACTTTGAATCCGTTGCATTCATTTTTTGAAACAATTAGTTTGCTGATCCGGTACAAACACATAAACCCAACATTCAATATTTTGTTGCAATAAGCATTGAAAATTATATTGTTTATTTTTGAAGCCGGGAATCCCTAAACTGAATTTAGCAGAAAAGAACTGCTTTTTTTGTGGGATATCGAAAAAACCAAAGTAGGCAATTGGCAAACAGATAGTATGCAAATTTGCATACTGCAAACTGCCTACTTGATATTTAACTGGAAAAAAATGCAAACAATACTTTGGAAAAAATTTCAAATTAAAGGTTAAACTATCCATGCATTCCATAAACGATAATATATCCGGACTTCAAAAACAGGATTTCAGAAAACTGTATGAAGATCACTATGCCGACCTTTGCCGGTATGGCCGGAAGTATATCCGGGAAATGGAAAAAGTAGAAGACATCGTGCATGAAGTGTTCATAAACCTATGGGACAAACGAACAACAATAGATACATCCAAGCCGGTAAAGTCCTACCTTTACAGATCGGTGGGCAACCGTTGCCTGAACCATATCAGGGACCATAAAAAATTTGCGGCCGATTCGGAAATGATGGATTTTGGAAACAAAAGTCCGGGAAGCGAAAGCCTGATGGAAGCCGTGGAACTCGAATCAAAGATAAATATCATCATCGAATCGCTTCCCGATAGGTGCAGGGAGGTTTTTAAATTGAACCGTTTTGAAGAATTAAAATATAAAGAGATTGCAGGTAAATTGGGCATTTCCATAAAACCGTGGAAGTCCAGATGTCGAAAGCACTGAAAACATTACGGTTGGGATTAAAAGATTATTTGAAATTGATAATCTTTGTTTTGTTTGATATTTGGAGATAAGTAATAATTGGCTCGTTGGTGACAACACCAACAAGGGGCAAGTTTGTTTGTCGGCGACAACAGTATAAATGGCTTGTTGGTGACAACACCAACAAGAGGGGAAATTAAAATATGATAAAGGCATTGCGTTCGCTGCGGCATTTCGCAAACAAAAAAAGAGATCACGAAAAAACATAAGGGGAAAACAAAATTGATGTGTAATAAAACCAAATGAACACAAATAATTCACATAAGGACATTGAAGGGCTGATTGCCAAACATCTTTCGGGTGAGTTACTGAAGGAAGAACAGGACGTTTTGGATGTCTGGTTGTCAGAAAGCCCCGGAAACCAAAGGGCACTTGAGGAATACAGGAAAGTTTGGGAAAAGACCAAAAAAGCACAGCCGCTGGAGCAAGTGGATGTAAATGCCGCCTGGAAAAGGTTTGAAAATGCCATTAACGAAAAAGAAGAAAAGAAAATCGAAGGTGGAAGAGTAATTGGCTTGTTTTCACGAAAAGTTTCACGCATTGCGGCAGTTATCGTTTTACTGATTGCCACCGGACTTGCTTTTTACCTTTACGATCATCTCTCAAATCCTGAAATCCACTTCGCAACAACATCCACGGAAATAAAAATTATCGAGTTGTCCGATGGTACAAAAGTGACCCTGAACGGTAACTCCACATTTGATTACAGGAAAAAGCTTGGCAAGGAAAAAAGGAAAGTCCGCCTCGACGGGGAAGCCTATTTTGAAGTGACCCGCGACGAAACCCGGCCTTTCGTCATTGAAACCGAGGCGACATCGGTTACGGTATTGGGGACAAGATTCAATGTGAACACACATACGAAAAACGAATCGGTTGAAGTTGTCGTTAATTCGGGGAAAGTGGCATTTGAAGCCCGGATGGGAAACCAGCGGGTCATCCTCGAAAAAGGGGAAAAGGGGAATTATTCCAAAACAGCGAAAACCATTGCCAAATCAGCGAACGACGATCCCAATTTCATTGCATGGAAAACAAAGAAACTCATTTTTGAGGACAGGACACTTGCTTATGTAGTCTCTGTACTAAACCGTGTTTACCATGTCAATATCAGGATCGAAAACCAGGGGACAGCCCTTTGCCGGATGACGGCCACCTTTAACAACCAGCCCCTTGATGAAGTCCTTGAAGTAATAAGTCTCGCTCTTGATTTAACAAAAACAGGGACAAATGAAAATATTGTTTTGCAGGGCGATGGGTGTTAAGGATAATCGTGACAGATATAAACTTACGCCCTTTCAGGGCTTGATGGCGAAAGCTTGTTTACATCGGGCATCGCCCAATGTTAGTGCTTTTGCCCCTTTGGGGCTTTATCACAAAAAAGAATCCTTTGCAACAAACACAGGAAGAAAAAAGCTTAAACCCAACGGGCTCCAAACAAAAGCAATGGGGAAAAACAACATCGAAAAAAGCCCAACGGACTTATAGCAATAGCAAGGGGCAATGACCCTTGCCAATAAAAAAACAAACCAGCCCTGAAAGGGCGCAAGCAAGTAAAATTCAACAATGCAAATGACAAAGCAAAGTATCTTCAGGATTCTTTTTGTTGCCCTGGTACCCTTATTCGCATTCAACCAGGAAAACTTTGCCCAATCCCAACTTGATCAGAAAATAAATATCCATTTAGAAAATGCCACCCTTGAAGAAACACTTATCGAAATCGCATCCAAATCCGATATTGAATTTGCCTACAATCAAAAGCTCATAAAGAACACCGGAAAATTAAATCCCGATTTTAAGAACGTTACCGTAAAAGAAATTTTGGATAGCCTGTTTCAGGATTTGGAAATCGGTTACGTCCAGCGTGGACAGCAAATCATTTTGAAAAAGAAGCCCAAGAAACAGAATAATCAGGTAACCACATATACCCTTTCGGGCACACTTACCGAAAAAGCCACGGGGGAATTCCTGATAGGGGTAAACATTTATTTTCCATCGTTGAATACCGGGACTGTCACAAATGAATACGGATACTATTCCATGAGCCTCCCACTGGGAAAGTACAAAGTGGAGTTTTCATATACCGGTTTCCAAAAAACCATAAGAGAAACCGACCTAAAGCAAAACCAGCTATTGAACATTGATTTGCAATTTGATGAATCCCTTTTGTCCGAAGTGACAATTACCCCGGAGGATGACTTTAAGGACTTGCGCTTTGCGGGATTGGGAAAAGTAAACATCTCTCCATATACGGTCCAAAAAGTGCCCAATGTGTTTGGCGAGCCCGATGTGGTGAAGACTTTGCAGATGTTGCCCGGGGTCACCTCTTTGTACGAAGGGGCTTCATCATTTTATGTTCGTGGCGGAAACCGCGACCAGAACCTTGTGCTTGTCGATGATGCGCCCGTTTATAACCCCTCCCACTTTTTTGGCTTGTTGAGTGCTTTCGACCAATATGCCCTCAAGGACATCCAGGTTTACAAAAGCGGGATACCGGCACGTTTTGGGGGAAGGCTGTCATCGGTGGTGGACATCAGGATGAACGATGGGGACCTGGAAAAATTCAAGGTATCGGGGGGTGTAGGCCTCATTTCGGCAAGGTTGACAGCCGAAGGCCCATTGAAGAAAAACAAAAGCTCATTCATGTTTTCGGCCAGGCGGTCACTTCTCGATATTTACCTGAACAATACAAGTGCCGGGCAATTCAACACCTTGATCTTCTATGACATTTCCACCAAACTCAATGTAAAGATCAATAAAAACAACCGGGTATTCTTTTCCCTCTATGCCGGAAAAGATGTTTTCAACGAAAATGACAAAAGTGATTTTGGTGGGATTACCTGGTTCAACACGGCCTCTTCGCTTCGCTGGAACCACATTTTCAATTCCCGTCTGTTTTTGAACACCACATTGCTTTACAGCACCTATAATTATTATTTGGGAAATCCATCAGGGAACAAACAAGTCTGGCATTCCCATATCACCGATATCGGGATCAAGGCCGATTTTTCCTATTTTGCCAACCCATCCAATACCGTCCGTTTTGGTTATCAGGTGATTAACCATGAGATTAACCCCGGACGCCTCGAAAGAAAAGGGGAAATAGAACCTGCATATTATATTCCTGAAAGATATGCCACCGAGCATGGCTTTTATGGCGGGAACAACAAAAAAATATCTGACAAATTTTCGTTGTATTATGGATTTCGGATTCCCGTGTTTTACAATACCGGGAAAAGTACGATTTACCTTTTGGATGAAAATTATGTTGTTGCTGACACTTTACGTTTCAACAAAGGACAGACTTTTGATACAAAAGCAGGTTTTGAGCCCCGACTTGTTTTTCGCTATTTCCCCAATAAAAAAAATGCTTTTAGTTTGTCCTATGAAAGGCAGTATCAGTTTTTGCAGTTGGTCACAAACCTCACAGGTTCCCTTACATCTGTTGAAGTATGGCTTCCGGCAGGCCCCAATATCAAGCCCCAGGTTTCCGATCAGGTTTCTGCAGGGTATTTTACGAATGTGTTAAAAGGACGGGTAAAACTATCAACGGAAGTTTACTATAAATACATGAAAAACCTTGTGGATTACCGCGATCATGCCTTATTGTTCCTCAATCCGCAAATCGAAAGCCAGTTGCGTTTTGGCAAGGGCCGTGCTTACGGGCTTGAAATTTCCTTCCGAAAAGAAACGGGAAAGCTCACGGGCATGATGGGATATTCACTTTCAAAAACGGAAAAACAAATCGACGATGTGAACAACAACAGGGTTTATCCGGCCAATTATGACAGGCCTCATGAGTTTTCGGTTTTTTTGTCCTATAAAATATCAAGGCATTGGGGATTGGCAACGAACTGGACATATGCAACCGGCAACCCCACCACTTCCCCCTCCGGTTTTATTTTGATCGAAGGGAAATACGTCCCCATTTATAACGAAAGGAACAACTCCCGTTTCCCTGATTACCATCGCCTGGATATTTCGGCAAGCCTGGGTTCCGATCCTGCAAAAAACAAGCGTTTCCAACATCAACTGACCTTGGGGATATACAATTTGTACGGGCGCAAAAACCCGATTTCTTTTAACTTCAACAAAATTGAAGATGGGAACGGAAACCTGAATATCTCGAACGACCAGCTCGATATGCGGGAAATTTTCCCCGCGCAAACTTATTTGTTCAATGTAGTGCCCACACTTACTTATAATTTTAAATTCTGATGCGAAAAATTGCTTTCATATTGATATTGGCTTTTGCCCTCACCTCTTGCGAGGAAGTCATTGATTGGGATTACAACGAAAACCCGCCTTTGGTCTTGGTGGTGGATGGCAGGATTACCGATCAGCAAATGGCCCATGAAATCCGTTTGACGAAACCGGTATCGGAATTAAACCAGATCCCCGAGCCCGTTTCAGGTGCGGAAGTTTCCATTTTGTTCAAACAGGGAAAAGATACGGTTTCGGCCCAACTTACGGAATCGGTCGAAAAGCCCGGCAGCTATTTTACCGACAATGGTTTTCAGGGGATCAGCTTTAAATATTATGCGCTTGAAATTAAATATGAAGGCCATGGATTCCTGGCAATTGACAGAATGCGCGAATCCATCCCCTTTGAGCCCAACAACATATATCAACAAGCGGACAATGGCCTGTACAAGGTCGATTTTAACTTTGGCGGCTTTGCCAATTCCGATGCCGCCATCTGGTATTACAACCTGGACTGGTCCCATCTTCCCGATTCCGTTTTTGCGCCCAATGGCACCAAGAAAGCCCGTCTTGCCTTTTACTCCCTTCCTTCCATTGATGTGAACGGTTTGTTTTTATCGGGATATGAAACGGTTTACTTTCCTGCCGGAACGCAAATCGTATTGGAGAAATACTCCATCTCCGAACAATATGCAGAATTCCTTCGGACCATGTTGGCCGAAACCGATTGGCGTGGCGGGGTTTTCGATACGTACCGGGCCAACACCTATACCAATCTAAGCGAAGGGGCAACCGGCTTCTTTGGGGCCTGTGGATATCTTTCGGATACGGTTGTTGTCCAGCCCTGATTTCCCAATTGATAATTCGAAAAAGCAACAATTGAAATCACACTTTAAAACAAGCATTTCATTCGCTCCAATTGCCTGATTTTCAAAATACCTTTCACACGTCCACTTTTTGTCCACCACTCACAGTAGGGATTTCCGAAACCCAACAGCTGTATTGCAGTAAAAGCTTACCGAATTACGATCGAAAACAACATACTGTTTTTATATGCTGATGAAAATAAACAAAACCCAAATTATGTTTTTCATATTCCAAAAATCTGCTTTCACCCAAAAAGCCATTTTCTCAATAATATCGATAACAATAATTTCCTCATTCGCCATGGCAGAAAATGAAGTTATTCTCCCAAAAAACGAAAAAGACACTTTATCCTCCAAGGAAACGGGCAATGAAACTCTTCAAAACTGCGAAGGAAAAATTATAATCCATAAAGGCATAGTTTACAAGACAGTCTCTTATAGAAACAGATGTTGGTTCGATAGGAACCTGGGTGCCGTTGAAGTACCAAAATCATTGAACGACAGATTGGGATATGGCAAGTATTTCCAATGGGGCCGCGCAATGGACGGACATGAAGACTATGGGAGCCAGGTTTCCTTTTTGGTTTCGGGAATCGACAATCCGGGAATAGGCAGTTTTACGACAAGCAACACCCCCCCCTATGACTGGCGGGCACCTCAAAACGACAGCCTTTGGCAAACAACAAAAAACAATCCTTGCCCCGAAGGATGGCGCATACCAACTTTGAATGAATGGGGGGAAGTAATATCGAACCTGGGTTCCTTATGGGAAGCATTCAATTCACCGCTAAAAATCCCGGCCTCAGGGTTTCGCAATTTCTCTGATGGCTCATACCAATATGTGGGAAAGAGGAGCCTGATATGGACTTCATCTTCAAACGAAGACAAAGCATATAGTGTATTTTTTGGTAGCGATGAAGCTATTCCCCGTTTACAAGAACGTGCCATGGGATTGCCCGTAAGATGTATCCAACAACAAAAAGAATAAACAACTTCATAATTCAATTTTCTCATCTACAACCTTTGTATGCAGGGCCGGGGCACCATTCCTAAACAGTGCCCCACCTGCACCATCTTTTTATCCCAACGTGGACAAACCACAATAGTTTTGACAGGATTAACATAATTTACATGATGCCCCATACGTAAATCAAAATATTCTGCCAAAAAACACACTCCCGCGCCTACGGGATAATAAATAAGATACCAATAATCCATGGCTGTTCAGGTTTGGGGCCCTTTCAAAATTATTTTCTTCTTTTTGCAAGTTTCACTACTGAAAAAAACTGCGAAATAAATAATTTCATTAATTTTACGGAAAAATCACAATGAACACAACAATTATTTTTTCCTGGCCCCAAATCGCACTGAACGGGGCAATTGCAATACTTTACGGGATACTGGCACTTTTCGTGCCCGGTGCTGCAATCATTGGCATCCTTACCTATATCGGGATATTTATCCTTGTTGTCGGGGCGGTAATGCTTATAGCATCTATTCAGAAAATCGGGAAAAAACTCCCCTATTTTGGGGATTTGATTTGGGCGTTGCTGATGCTTATTGTTGGTGGGTTGATTACGTTCAACACACAGGCAACCCTTGAAGTGTTTGTGATCATCGTTGGGGTTTGGGCCATTATCCTTGGGATCTCACAGTTCATCATTGTGGCCAAAGTCAAATTATCACCTTATCAAAAAAACACCACCATCATAAATGCCATCATTTCATTGATATTTGGATTTGTCCTTTTTTACAATCCTTACCAATCGGCCAAATTCATTGTTGTAATATCCGGGGTATTAGCCTTGATTGTCGGGACTCTGCTACTTGTACTGGCATTTAAAGTTAAGGAAATCAGTGATGATATTGGACTTGAGGAATAGGAAAGCATTTATGGCCCTCGGTTAATGCTCCGAAATATCCTTTAGCAATTCCCGGTATTTTGAAAAGACATTGGCCCTGGATACAAAACCAAGGTATTTCCCATCTTTCAAAACCACAAGGTTATATTTTCCCGAATGTTGGAATTTATGGGCGACCTCCTCCATTTTGTCCTCATAATCCACAAAAGTGGTCGGCATGAACATCAGGTTTTTCACGAGCACTTTGCCGTACATTTCATGGTTGAACATAATGTGCCTCACCCTATCAAGGAATATCAGTCCCTTTAAGTTTTGATCCTTGTCGATTACAGGATAAATATTTCGTGTGGAATCGGCAATTACCTTCACTAAATCCCCCAGGGTGGCATTGGGGCTTATGGTCTTAAAATTCGTTTCGATCAAAGAATCGATATTCATAAGCGACAAAACCGCTTTGTCTTTATGGTGTGTGATCAAATCGATTTTCTTGGCAAGCTGGATGGTATAAACAGAATCGGTCTCGAACAACTTGCTGCTGGCATACGAGATTGTGGAAACTATCATTAGGGGCATTATCAGTTCATATCCACCTGAAATTTCCGCTATGAGAAAAATAGCTGTCAATGGCCCACGGATCACCCCTGCGATCATACCGGCCATACCCACCAAGGCAAAATTGGTAACGGGGATATCGGCCAGCTCAAAGTGGTTCATGAAAAGGGCAAAGAAAAGCCCAAAATTGGCGCCCGTAAAAAGCGTTGGGGCAAAGATACCACCAACACCACCACTACCAAAGGTTGCAGAAGCCGCAACGGCTTTCAGCAAACTGATTACGAGCAACAGCCCAATGGCAATAAGGAAATTGTCGCGGTAGTCGTAAAAAATACTTTGTTCAAAAATATATTGGTAATCACCGTGAAGGGCCAGGTTTATTGCCCGGTAACCCTCACCGTATAAGGCAGGGAACAGAAACAACAGCAAACCCAAAACCGAAGCGCCCAAGGCCAACCGGACCCACCAATTGGCTATCCCCTCAAAGAATTTACCGAAATAATCCATGATCCGGATGAAATATACGGAAACAAAACCGGTGAAAACACCCAAAAGTATATACATCAACACATGGGACAGCTTAAACGATTCGGTTACCTCAAACGGGTACAGCACATTTTGCCCGAGGAAAAAATAAGATGTGAGCGCAGCAGTAACCGAGGCAAGGAGCAAAGGGACCAGCGAAGCCATTGTAAGGTCAAGCATGATGACCTCAAGTGCAAAAACAATGGCCGCAATCGGCGCTTTGAAAATGGCGGCCATGGCACCGGCACTGGCAAAACCCAGCAAGGAAACAATTTGCTTGTAGTTCAAATGCAGCACCCGTCCCGTATTGGAACCAATGGCTGCCCCGGTGGCAACAGTTGGGCCCTCCAACCCCACCGAACCACCAAAACCCACCGTGATGGCACTGGCAATAACGGACGAATAAATATTATGGGGCTTCATCAACCCGCTGGTCTTTGAAATGGAATACAAAACATTGGGCACGCCATCTCCTATCCCCTGCTTTAATATAAATTTTATGAAAACCATCACCAGGAGGATACCTATCCCCGGTAACGCAATATACAGATAATTATAGGCATCATCGTTCGTCCACCCGGTGAGGAAATGCTGGATAAAGTGCACGGAATTTTTAATCAAGACCGCCGCCATCCCACTCATAAAGCCAATTACAACACTCAACAGCATAATGAACTGCTTATCGGTAATGTGCTTGATCCTCCAGGAATAAACCCGTTCGATAAAAGAATGCTTTTCCATAATCGGCGGCGAAATTACTGTAAAATTAGGACTAAGCGAAGAATAAGTTCATTTATTAATTATTGGCTAAATGCGTTAAATCAAATGAAAGTCAATTGCGGATAAACACCTATTTACTCGCAATTGACTGCGGATAAACACCTATTTATTCGCAGTGTCATTGCGGATAATTCATTATATTTGCAGAAAAAACAAATGGCAATAAACATACAACAGGCGATTATCGACTTGAGAGAAGAAATAGGTAATTCTGCAAAA
>JAJRTT010000276.1 GCA_024278155.1 Bacteroidota bacterium
ATATACCATCCGGGATTTTAAGAAGTTTACCGCGAAAAGGATCATAAACATGATTGAGCGGGGGATTAAAGCGAAATGAGCATTTCGGATTAATGATGACAACCATGCTGTTTATATTGGGGAACTTGACACAGCTTTAGCAGAACAAAGACTTGCTTTTTTTCAGGGTTTGAAGTATTTCCGTTTAAACTAAAAAAGCAATGATGAACAAGGTCGTCAACTTTGATGTTCAGTGTTCCTGCCCACAATTTAAACAATTCCCAATTTCCCGTGTTAATGTTTTTTGGACAAATATTTAATCAATCAACAACAAAACTTAATATTATGAAATTCTTGAAAATCACAGGGATTATCCTGTTCGTTCTCGTGGCTCTTTTCCTTATTGTGGCCGCTTTTCTTCCCAAGCAATTCCATGTGGAGCAGTCCATTGTAATCAATAGGCCTTCGGAATACCCTTTTAACGAAATCAATACCTTACGGAACTGGCAAAGCTGGTCGCCCTTTGACGATGAAGACCCGGATATGGTAACGACATATGAAGGCCCGGCGAGCGGTTTGGGCGCCATAAGTATGTGGGTATCGGAAACGCAGGGAAATGGTTCCATGATGATTTCGGAGAGCGCCCCTTTCAGCAAAATAGTTACCGACCTCGATTTTGGTGAAAATGGGCTGGGCACTGGCTATTTCACTTTTAGCGAGGAAAACAATAAAACAAAGGTTGCCTGGGGAATGGATTTCAATACTTCCTATCCTGTCGAAAGGGTGGTTTTTGCAATTATGAAAGGTGCGATGGAAGAAATGTTCATGAAAGGGTTGAAAAGCTTGAAACAACAATGCGAATCAATTGCCTACAATGATGATATGCCCCATTTTATCGAAACGGCGCATATACTGTATGGAGAAAAACCAACAGATGAGCAAAAAGCACAATTGAAGAAATCCCCACAATTGTACGTTTTACAGCTCAATGAAAGGTGGATTGCCACAATCATGGATTCGTGCGGCATGGATGAAATGGAAACTGTGCTTGGAAATGATTTTGGTGAGTTGATGCCCTATATTGCCCAGCACCACCAGGAAGATTTTGGGAACCCTTTTACTTTATGGCACAGTTGGGACGAAAAAACTATGTTCGGTTCGTTTGAAGCAGGGGTCTCTATTAAAAGCCAGTCACCGGAGGAAGGCAGGATAAAAGTAAGAAGGACAAAGCCTGTGAAAGTTGTTGCCGGCATCCATTATGGCCCGTACGACCAAACGATGTATATGTACGAAGCAATCCAAAAGTACATGAAAGACCATAACATGGAAGAAGCCGGCGGCCCCATCGAGCTTTATGTTACCGATCCCGGTCAGGAACCGGACCCGAATAAGTGGGAGACGGTGATTATGTTCCAGGTGAAATAATGCCTTCCGTATGATATAAATTCATCCGATGAACTCAAGTCATCGGATGAGTTTGGAACTTCGTATCAACTTAATCGGTCGCATTTCGACAGGCTCAATGTGACCTTTTTTATTGATCCTTGTCGGTCACACTGAGCTTGTCGGTCACACTGAGCTTGTCGGTCACACTGAGCTTGTCGGTCACACTGAGCTTGTCGAAGTGTTACTGTGGCACCTGGCTTCCCTTTCCCATGTTCGGCAACCAAAAATCAGTTTTGTCCTTATTGTCTGCTTCGCCATCATTGTTGAGGTCGCTGTTCAGATAACCCGATTTTCCGGCTTCGCTGTTCCAGGATGCGGATTTGTCCAGATCGTTGATTGTCCCGTCCCCATTGGCATCGCCGCTTATCATTCCCCAAATGCCCGTTGAGAGTTCATTTTGTGAACCAACACCATAGGATTTGTTTTCGGCAGTAAAATCGTAGGTGAAAATATTTCCTGTGGCCGGCAAAGCTTCTGAAGATATAATCCCAAGGTGGTTTCTGTGGTAAACAACAACAAATACTTTCTGAAAAGAGAGATTGGTGAATTGCAATCCTGAACTCCCGTCCAAACCAACGACAGAACCATCGTTAAGGATAAAGGCGGCCTGCCTGCTTATCCTTGTGGCCGGGTTTGCCGAGGCGGCATCGGTCGCATCCCGCAATTCCACCAAAACCCAGTCCACTACATTTGCATTTGGCATTTCCGGAACCTGTTCGGCCCCCGGAAAATTCCAGGGCGGCATGTTAAATGGCTGGTTGTTTGGGATAAAGCCACCGGAATTCAAATCCGTGCCCATTGAACTTGTGTTGAATGGGCCTTCGAGCATGGCCGTTAAATCAAAGGAAACCGTATTGGTAAGGTGCATGGTAACCGGAATGCTGAGTTGGGCTTCGTCAGGGTCGTTGCTGTTTATGACAATATTTGCCTGATAATCACCAATGGTCAAATCCGTTGAGTTAAAGGAAAGCCCAATGGTGGTATTCCCTGAACCTGCGATTGTACCCGAGATTGGTGAGATGCTCAGCCAATCGTTCAATCCATGGACGGTGAGCGAATAATCTTCAACCTCACCATAAGAAGTGCTCCCACATGGCGATCCACAATCGCTGCCATAGTATTTCACCCTGATCCTCATAGTTGTATTTCCCGAAACAGCATCATTTGGAACGGTAATGGAGAAAGTCCCCTGTCCGCTGTTCCCGCTTTCGCAAACCACGTTTTCGCCCGCATCGTCAAAATCCCCGTCAATATTCCAATCGATCCAAACACCGAGGTCGTCGGAACTGTAAACAGAGCCGTTTTCAATGGTCAAATCATAACTTGAACCGGCATCAATGTCTGTTGAAATACCTGTGTAATCAGCATAGCCATCACAAGTTGATGTGTTGTCGATGGTATTGAAAACCACACGGCTAATATATTCGTCGCAACCACCGCTTGCTGCACATGCTGTTACCGCTTTGTTAAGGCCATATTGTTTTGCGATGGAATAGGTAAGGTCAAGGTCGCCTGTGTTTGCAATAGTCAATTCACTATTGTATGTTGAATTTATCGGAACAAAAACTTCAATGGGCGTAAGGTCAACATCAATATCCTGATTGTCGGGCAAAGGTGCCAATGGTGGGAATATAATAAAATCGACCCATGCACAATCGCTTCCACCTATGGTGTTTGCATCTTTTTCGTAAACCCATTTAAAAGTATGTTGCCCGGAGGTGACCGGATATGAAACTTCTGACCAGGCTACTTCCCCTGCCCATTGTCCCTGGAATACATCATCAATATAAAATCTCAAATAATCATAATTGGCTTCTGAAGAAACTTTTCGGAAAAAAGAGACATCACCGCCCGAAGTGAGGAACAAAGTAATTGACATTTCCGATGTGCTGTTGTCGCCAATACTTCCTGATTTAGAGCAATATGTTCCATCATAAGGATATTCCGTTGAGATGAACCAGGGAGCGTTTCCGCCTTGTGTCCATTGCGGTTCAAAAGCGCCGGTCTCAAAACTCCATGCCTGGGATTCCTCCAATTGGAAATCAAACACATGGTTTGCGACCGTTACATTTTTTACCTCCGATATCGTTGCATAATCAATGGCGCTTACCCTTATCGTGTAAGTCCCCTCGTTCAGGTCAACTAATGAATAATTGCCATATTGGTCTGTCTGAACCGGGGCCAATGGGCTTCCGATAGCTTCAACTGAAGCGTTTTCGATGGGAAGACCTGTTGCCAAATCAGTAACTGTTCCTGTAACCGTAAGCTGTTGTGTGGCAATCATGCTGACATTTAAAATAGTTTGATCCAGGCTATTGATATTTACATTTGTGAAAGTTTGGGGGAAATAACCATAGGCCGAAAAAGTGACCGAATAATTCCCATCGGTCATTAAGCGGAAATATCTCCCAAAATCCACATCGCTTGTATATGGTTCCCTAAATTCCCCCGTATTGTCAATGCCATCTATATAAACCTCGGCCACAATGGGTAATCCGGTGGAAGCATCCGTAACAAGTCCTGTAAGTGTTGAATGGTTTACCCGATCCAATAAGATAAGTGCAGCCTGAAGGTTGTCCTGGCTGATTTGCCCGATCTGGCTGGCCGGGGGGATAAATTCCGTGCCCAATTCAATTGTATAGGTGAAAATACCATGTTGGCCATAGGTATAATCATCCGTAACACCGGAGGCTGCATATAAAGCAGCTGAAATCTGTGGTGTGTAATAACCGCCACCAGCTGCGGGGATCGTATTTGCCATTTCAACGGCAAGTTCCGCAAGGGCATCATTGTCGGGCGCAATTCGGTTCAAGTCATAACCATAAGGGTATAAAACCAATTCGCTGTAACTATGGTAAGTTATCCCGGTCACAAAATGATGGGATTCCACCATATTTTTCATGGCCTGGATTTCGGGTTCCGAAAATGCATTTGGGCCGTGATAGGTATTGTCGCCCGGATTATTAGAAGAACCAGTTCCTCCAAAATTCCATCCGTAATTCCTGTTTGGGTCAACACCATCATAACTATCAGAATCCAATTGTCCGTTGGCATTATTGTCACGGATATTTTTCCTCCACCATAAATCGGTTTCGTCCGTCACGATTTTATGTCCGTTTGGGTTGACCAGTGGAGTGAACCAAATCTGGGTGTTGTTTATCCAGTTTGTAACATCCGGGTCGGTTCCATAATTTGAAACAAGGTAATTCATCACATACATATTTACCTCAAGGCTGATGGGCTCACGGGCATGGTGCTCGGCCATGTAAAAAACACTGGGCTCGTCTTCCTCTGTGGCCACATTGTCCGAAATTTTCATGGCCCAGATTTCGTGGTTGTAGCTTGAATAGCTGGAATTTCCGCCCAAAGTATATTCCCTTCCACGGCTGTCGCCAATGTCATACAATTTACAAATGCTTGGGTTATTCGCTTCAATGGTTTGCAAATCGGTGAGCAAATCGCTATACGTGCGGTAACCGGCAAGGCTTTTCCCTGCCACCATATTTTCTTTGGCCTCAGCTTCGGTTTGAACAATACTTACACTGTATCCTTGCGCCTCCAGTGTTTTTATATTTTCCAATTCAATTACCACATCAAGATAAACACCGGGTTTGTAGGAGGCGATATCATAATTCTTTTTTACAAGATTGATGAAATCTGCCTGTTTGGCATTGGAAATACGTGCAACGGCTTTTTCCTGTGCGGAAAGCAGGTTGGCTATTGCGAAAAACGCTAAAAGTAAGATGATTTTTTTCATAAGAATGACAGATGGTTGATTTAAGGGTCAAAGATAAAATTATTTCAAGACAGGCCTTCCATATATTTATTAACTTTGAATCCTCAATTTTTAATTCTATATGTTATGTACTTCAAGCAAATCGTATTTGTCTTTTTTCTTTTAATAGTGTTTGCAAATGTTTTTTCGCAACCTTCTTTTCCCGAAAGTACACCTGTTTTTATCGATACAACGGTTCCCCGGGTAGATGTGGTCATTGATCCGGACACTTTGGAATGGATTTATGACAATGTGGAAAGCTATCAGGAATTCCATGCCGATTTTATTTTCAACAGTGGGGAAATTCAGGATACGATGACCGATGTGGGTTTTCGGTTAAGGGGAAATACCTCACGATACTCCGATAAAAAATCCTTTAAAATATCCTTCAATACTTTTGTCCCGGGCAGGAAATGGTATGGCCTTGAAAA
>JAJRTT010000277.1 GCA_024278155.1 Bacteroidota bacterium
CGGCAAAATACACTGGAAACCACCATGAACGCAATCATGGAGTATCAGCGGGAGTATTTCCTTACCAGCGATGAAACAAAATTGCGGCCCATGATCCTGAAAGATATTGCGGAAATCGTAAACCTGGATATTTCAACTATTTCACGTGTGGCAAACAGTAAATACGTACAAACCCCATTCGGGACATTTTTGTTGAAAAGCTTTTTCTCGGAATCCATGCAGACCGAAAGTGGGGAAGAGGTTTCCACTCGGGAGATCAAGAAGATTTTGATGGATTGCATTGATGCGGAAGAAAAAACCAAGCCCTATACCGATGAGCAACTTACAAAAATATTAAAGGAAAAAGGCTATAACATTGCCCGGCGGACAGTTGCCAAGTACCGTGAACAATTAAGTATCCCGGTGGCCCGGTTGCGCAAGGAACTTTAATAGAAACCCCACATTAAATTTAGTGTATTTGAAAGTCAAAAAAATAATTACCCATTCTCCCCTCATGAGAGGGGTTGGTGTGTGTCATCTTAAAACCTAATTGTTTTTTTGACTTTCAAAACCTGATACAGGTGTTATTAAAAAAAGAATCCCCATATATGGAAAACAAATTCGCAAAAACAATTTCCATCCTGTTTCACCCTGCACTCGTCCCTTCCTGGTTTACGCTTATATTGGTTGGTTCCAATACCTATATTTCACTTCTGATCCCCATGCAGTTGAAGTTTGTGTTGTTTACCATGATATTTATTACCACGGCCTTGTTCCCACTGTTGTTTGTGGCAATGATGGCAAGGAGAAAGATAATCGGTGATATTTACCTAAAAAAAAGGGAAGACAGGATTTATCCTTTTGCCATTACGGCTTTGTTTTATTTCCTTTCCTATTACCTGATCCGGCAACTCCCCCTTTATGATGTTTTTTCGATGTTCCTGCTTGGGTCCACGTTCATTGTTGTTTTTTCCCTGCTGATTTCTTTTTTCTGGAAAATAAGCACTCACCTTTTGGGGATAGGTGGGTTATTGGGTGGCTTGAGCGGGATAGCCATAAGGCTGAACCTTGATTTTACGGCAATGATTATCCTTGGTTTGATCGTTTCGGGCTTGCTGGGATTTGCCAGGCTGAAACTAAATGCGCACAAACCCTTACAGGTTTATGTTGGTTTCCTGATTGGTTTTTTTGTGATGCTTGCAATCTTCCTTGTGGCCACCATTTAAAAAGGGATGATGGAAAGGCCAAATGAAACCGGGAACATTTCGGAACCTTTTCCAGGGACAAATAAAGGTGATATTTGATAATAGCCATAAAGGTTTAGCCATTTGTACCCGATTTTTGCCGTAAAACCATACCTGTTTTTTTCAACATAAGGTATCCTCCCTTTTTTATAAATTACAAGATTGGTGTTCCCTCCCATATAATCATCCCCTTTATATTTTGTTTGGGCCTTCATAAGGAACCCAAATTTAAAACCTATGGCAAAACGGAACTCGGCTTTCGACTTAAACCTGAATTCCAAAGGGATATCAAAATAAGTGGCCGTAAACTTTGCCTTTTTATAACTGACACCTTCCTGGATCGCTTGAAAGTAAGTGGAATCACTTTCGGTAACGGTAAGTGAACTGCTATAAAAATTATGGACACCGATTCCCAGGCCCGGCGAGAAACTCACATTGCTCTCACCGAAAATATAATTATAGGATCCGATGATATTTACCCCGGGGTTCACCGATTTAAGCTTCAGTTCATGTGGGACTTTTTGCCACACATCAATAAAAACATCCGTTCCAAATTGGAACTTCCGTTTTGTATCCTCGCTTAATGATTGTGCAAAAGACTGTATGGCTGCAAAGGCAAATAGAACTAAGAATATTTTTTTCATTCCTGTTGATTTTCAAAAATTGGCTGCAAAGATACAATATAGATTCAATTGATTTACTAATAAAGGTTAAAATCAGGATGAGATAGGTTCATTTCGCAAATGCAACTTTTGAGCTTTGAATTTGGTTTTCTGTCCATCACATCCATTTTTTCCTTTTGAAAAAGATAATCATGAAAAACGCAATCCCCAACATGGCTCCGATCACGATCCAAAAGGAACGCGGGTCGTCCTGCAAGGGGAGGTTCACGTTCAGCCCGTACAATCCGGTAAGAAAAGTGAGGGGAAGCAAAATGGATGAAATCAGTGTGAGGATTTTCATGATCTCGTTGGTGCGGTTTGCCTGCAACGAATCAAAGGTTTGCGAAAGCCCTTCGATCAGTTCTGCATAGTCCTCCGTTAAATCCCATAATTGTTTGTAATAGTCAAGGATATTGCCCCAGTAATCTTCCATATTATGTGCATAACCCTCAATTTGTCCCGACTCAAATTTATTGAACAAAGGCAATTGTGGTTTGAACATGGTATTTATCAGGATTATATTCTTACGGATGATGGAAATTTGTTCAATAGTGTGCTCCGCTTTTTTGTCAAATAAATAACGGTTCACATTATCGACATCATCGCCCATTTTCCGGATGATTTTTTGGGTGGCCTTCATCAACCTTTCAATAATGGCGTACAGAAGCGCATCACTTGTCCCGATTTCAAAATCTTCGCCCGATGCTTCCTGTTTTTTCCCTTCGGTAAACATGTCCTCAACGATCCAATGCGATTTCCCAATGGTAATCACATATTCTTCGCTCCAGAAAATTTTCACCTCCCTGATTTTCAGGAAGCGGTTTTGCCGGTCGAAATATGGGAAATGGAGGATAATAAAATAATAATCATCATAGATGTCAACTTTTGGCCTTTGGTTCACAACACTTTTGCAATCTTCGATATCCAACGGGTGGAAATGAAAATTGTCTTGCAGGTATTGCAGGTTTTCGTCCGAAGGGTTCAAGACGTGGTGCCATCTTAATGTCCCTATTTTGATTGTTTCTATCATAACTCCTCCCCATTTTATTCAATGCCAAAATTATGAAAATTAAATGAATTGGTAAATGATATTTGCGAGTTGGGTTTTTTCAAAACCTTTTGGCTTGAAGAGGGCTTATGGGTTGGCAGCCCGGAAGGTTGAAGTTAGTGCAAAGTTTCTCGTAGGTGACAACACCAACAAGGGGCAGAGTTTAGGTAGGACAGCAAAGTAGTTGATGGTATGATGACAACAACAAAGGCCAACCTCAATTTAAGGTTGGCCTTTGTTGTTTATATAGAAGACAATTGTTTTTCTATTCAACAATCATTTTCTTCGTGATTTTTGTTTCGCCCGAAATTACGGTGTAGAAATAAACACCGGAATCAAGGTTTTGGGCATCAATGGTCAATTGTTGTTTTCCGGCGGGATATTCCCTTTTGGGAACCTGGATAACCAATTGCCCCATTATATTATGGACTTCAATGCTCAGGGTAGCTGCCTCGGTGAGGTTCACATAAACAGTGGATGTTCCATTGAACGGGTTCGGGTAATTTTGTGAAACATTGTTTGTACTGATCACATCTTTTGTTTCTTCAACACCAACAATGTCCGATTTCAGGACTTTTACCACCCTGATATGGTTTTCGGTAGCTGCGGTAGTGGCAACCCCCGGAATATCATCGGCCTGGTAACTGTAATAAATGTTATCGTCCGTATTGGCCGCAACGGAAGGGAACACACATTCATCAAAAATATAAATCAAATCGCCGTTCATGTCATGGAAAGTCCCCCAGGTTGTTCCATTGTCAGGGGATGTGCGCGCCCAGATATGCCTGTATGTAGAAGCCCCATTATCAAAACCCTCTGTCACCGAAGAATAAAAAACATAAAGTCTGTTCATGTCGTCAATGGTGATTTGTGGCTGGCTTGAAAGACCGGTATTGTAGGCTGCGTCATTGATGCCATCCCATAAGATATCCAATTCGCCGTTTTCGTCAACGTCCTGTGACCAACCAATCAGGTTCACGTCCTCTTCCAGTTCAGAATCAGGGTCTCCGTATGGGTCCAGGGCGTGCAAACCACTAGAAAAAGTAGGCATATCTTCGTTCCAATAACCAACTCCGTCCACGGCCGGATAATAGGATTGTGCTCCTGAGTCATCTGCAATTGCCCGGGTAATCCCAAATACAACATGGACTTTTCCGTTGTTGTCAAATGCAAGGTGATGTGAGCCATCAGCACAATAGAATGTATCGGCAGGAAACCCTCCCAAAGGATAAGGACATTCCCAGATGACTGTTTTGTCCCAACTGTCACCGTTATCATCCGATTTCATCAAAACAAGGTCTGTCCAGTTGTCGCCTGCAAGAAAAGCTATCATACCATTTTTTGGTTCGGCAAACTCATAAATATCGCCACCCCAATTTGTATATTGATCAGGGCCCAGTTCATCAAAGAAATGGTTTTCGATTTCCCAGCTTTCGCCACCGTCGGAAGAACGGGAATACAGAAGTGCATTGTCCTGTCCATTGTAATTTACATAAGTAACCGAAAGGAAGTGGATAAACTCATGGTTGTCACCTGAAGTAATCCCCCTTGGCCATGAAATATCCGCCGCACTAGAAGGACCTGCCTGGATAGCTATTTGCCATTCGCCAACACCTTTTTCTTGCCTGATACCGTACAAAAGGCCATCGGTCATGTGGTGGCAAACGAAAAGCTCGCCGTTTTCCCCGTAAGCAGTATAAGCCGGCCACCCTGTTTTTGTGTTCTCAATTTGTGCCGTTGGCCATTCGCCCCAGGCATTTCCATCGAAATAATTATAGCCCGTGCCCCGGTCATTCCCACCTGGATTGCCTTCGGGGCCATATGTCCAAGTTCCGCCCATGGTTCCATCACCGTACAAATACAAACGGTTTTGGCATGATACGTTTGATTGCAAGTCGTACCAGGTATTGCCGATTTTGTCTTCCTCAAAAAGATTGGCGCTTTTTGTACCGGGCACAACTGCGTTATGGTCTCCCACATCTTTAATGGCTTTCGTCTTTTTTATCTGGATATTGCGAATTGAAGCAGGGGCATAAACCCTTTTTTGAGCCATTCCACTAAAGACAAAACCAATGGCCAAAACAAACAGTACTAATTTTTTCATAAAATTTATAGATTTAATTAAACAATTGAAATTCTTTTGGCAAAGTTATAAGAATTCCTTAAAATATGGGATTTTTGTTAAACAGGTTTTAAAATTTTAAAAAATGGTCACCCTGAGCCCGTCGAGGTCATGTTGAGCCCGTCGAGGTCATGTTGAGCCCGT
This sequence comes from Bacteroidota bacterium, assembly GCA_024278155.1. Taxonomy (GTDB): domain Bacteria; phylum Bacteroidota; class Bacteroidia; order Bacteroidales; family JAADJA01; genus JAADJA01. The sequence continues at coordinate 5,200 of JAJRTT010000277.1, forward strand.
CGAGGTCATGTTGAGCCCGTCGAGGTCATGTTGAGCC
>JAJRTT010000022.1 GCA_024278155.1 Bacteroidota bacterium
AAGCTGCTGATGATAAAATCCCTGGTCCGTCATTCTACCCATCCCTTAAGTACAGCCCTCTACCACAACCTTGAAGGTGATAAGCTTTTTCCTGTTGAAAATTTCAAGGAAATCCTTTCCCTTGGGATCAGCGGGGAGATCAATGGCATTAAAATAAATATTGGTTCACGAAAATTCATTACCGGAAAAGAAGACACCGAAATAGGCTTAAAAACTGAAGTATTCGTTTTTTTCAAGGATAAAATCCTGGGGCATTTCCAATTGGAAAACAGCTACCGGGACGGATTGGAAGAGGTAATAGAAAACCTTAAAGGGAAATATGACCTCCATTTGCTCACCGGCGACAATGAATCGGAAAAAGAAAACCTGCTTAAACTTTTTGGAACCGACACAAAACTGCTTTTCGGGCAATCCCCTATGGACAAACTCGAATACATCAAAAAACTAAAGGGAGCCGGGAAAAGCGTTTTGATGATAGGTGACGGGCTAAACGATTCCGGGGCACTCAACGAAAGCGATGTGGGGATTTCGATTGCCGATGATGTTTACCATTTTTCACCCGCTTGCGATGCCATCCTGGAATCGGGGAAATTCCGCAACCTGCACAAATACCTGAAGTTCACAAACACAAGCATCCATATAGTTTATGTGAGTTTCGCCATTTCGTTCCTGTACAATGTATTTGGGACATATTTTGCCGTAAGGGGAATGATGACACCGGTTTTTGCCGCAGTGCTAATGCCCATCAGTTCGGTTTCGGTAGTGGCCTTTGCCACTTTTATGGTTTCGTGGTCTGCAAGGAAATTAACGAACAAAGCCACCCCCTGACATTTTCAAACACATTAATTTGAGAAAGGGGCATATTGGTAATGGTTGAATTTTTGGCAAAGTTCTTTTAGGCCATGTATATTTAGAATCCTTATTTCCTTTGCTTCCAGGTGTATTATTTTTGATTGTTCAAGTTTGCTCAAAGCCCTGATAACGGTTTCATAAGTAGTCCCTGCCAGACTGGCAAGGTCTTTTCTTGAAGGGGTAAACCCCAATAAAGTCGCATCTTCGTGTTTAAACCCAAAAGCATTTACCACCAATATCAAGGCCAGGGCAACTTTTTCTTTGGCCGACATCAGGGAAGAATAGCGCATCCTGGCATCAGCCTCTTTTAATTTCTCGGCATAAAACAATATCAGGTGCATGGCCATATTAGGGCTGGCCATTACGGCTTTGTAAAAAATGTCGATCGGTATAAAAGTAACTTGTGATTTTTCCAGTGCTACGGCAGAAACAGGATATACCATGTTTTTCCCAAGGCCTTGGTAACCCAATATTTGCTCGGTTGTGGCAAGGCTTACTATCCTCTCGTTTCCGATTCCAAAATTTGAAACCAATTTTACCCTCCCCGAGTATATTTCATAAATACCTGAAACCTGCTCGCCTTCGGAAAAAATAGTGGCGCCAACAGGGTAATCCGTAGTGGTCTTGTTCAAGGTAATCACAGGTTTCCACTCAGGGGAGCAGTATCTATTGATAAAACAATTGTGGTGGCTACATGTCTCGCACTTTCTTTTCATAATTCCATTTTTGCAAGGGCCTTTAATGCCGCAGAATCATTTATGTACAAACCGACCTTATCCCTCCTGATCATCCCATCCCGTTCTAAATTGCTCAAGGTAGTCGTTAAGGACTTATGTGAAATCCTTGCAAAATTAGCCAAATCCTTTGAACTTATGCACAAATCAACAAGCTTTGATCTTCTGTCTTTATATCCAAACGCTTTGGTTATCAGCAATAGCGATGCAGAAAGTTTTTCCTGGGGCGAGCTCAGTTCATTTACCTTAAGTTTGGCTTCCGATTTAAATAATTCATCTGCAAAAAACATCATCATATAAAAAGCCAGGTCCTTATTCGCCCTTATCAACCTGAAAAAGTCTTCGTTTGGGATATATGCAATTTCTGAATCATCCAAAGTTTTTGCCGAGATAGGATAAATCATATCATCGCTAAAACCACGATGCCCGAGCACTTGTCCCCGTCCGGCCAATCTAATGATTTTTTCTTCTTGACTTGTTTTCAGAAGGATTTTCACCTTCCCCGAACAGACAACAAATATCCCGCTTACATGATCCCCCTCGCTGAAGATCGTCTCCGAAGCAGATAAGAATTTCCTGGTTTTTCTTTGTTCTGCATATTCCAGCCAACCCGACAGACAATATTTATTGATAAAACACTCTAAGTTTTTACAATTCCTGCAATCCATGGTTTATGGGTTTTTAATATCTGCTTTCGGGCCAAGGTAATACCACCAGTTCAACACGGCACATATTGCATAAAATACCGCAAATCCGTACATGGCAAATTCAGGTGTCGTGGCTTTCATTTGCTCACCAATGATTTTTGGGATCAAGAATGCGCCATAAGCGGCAACTGCAGAAGTCCACCCAAGAACAGGGCCTGCCTGCTCAACATTGAAAACCATGGAAATTGTCCTGAAAGTGGATCCGTTCCCAATTCCGGTAGCTGCAAAGAGGATGACAATAAGAATAAAGAAGGGGACGAAATAATCTTGCGGTGTTGCGGATTGGTAGGCCAATGATGAATAATAACCAACTCCAACCGAACAAATAACCATTACGATGGCAACAACCTGGGTAACAATTGCCCCACCAACTTTATCGGCGATTTTCCCGCCTATCGGCCTTATCAAAGCCCCTACAAATGCACCTACCCAAACATACATGAACGTGGCCGGCCCATCGGGGTTTGCCAAATTATGGGTCATTACACCATCGACCATTACGTGTTTCACTCCAAATATGAATTTTATTGCCAACCCAACCGCAGCGGCAAACCCAATGAACGAACCAAAGGTCATGGTATAAATTACGGTCATTACCCAAGTGTGCTTATTATTGAAAATTTTGTACTGCCGTTCCAAATTTGACTTAATTTCCTTTGGCGACAGCCTCTTCATCATAAAAACGACCATTGCGATGATAACAGGTAGGACAATCCATTTGACCCAGGTCATGGATTTGAAGGTCAAGATGAAATAAAGCCCAATTGCGGCACAAACAAAACCGATAAGCAACAACCAACTGATCCTTCCAAACGACACCAAAGGGCTTTTCAAATTTGGGGTTACACTTTCGGTTTTGATATTGTTCATCTTGAACCAGCCAAGAAAGGCCAAAGGGACAAGCCAGAGTATCCATACCCAGCCAGCATTTGAAAGCCAGGTATCGGCGCCTGCCGCAATCCTTTTAAAAATAGTACCGCTCGGGCTCGACAAAACCATCGGATCGCCACTAAGGAAACCGAGCATTGGAACCGTCATTGCAAGTGGGATAAGGATTTGCATGGTAGTAACACCAAAATTCCCAAGCCCTGCGTTCATCCCAAGGGCATAGCCTTGTGTTTTTTTAGGATAAAAAAAGCTGATATTGCTCATGGAAGAAGCAAAGTTTCCGCCACCAAAACCAGATAAAAATGCCATAGCCATAAAAAATTCAAACGATGTATTGGGGTTTTGCAAGCCAATGGCCGTCCCAAAAGCGGGGATCATCAATAGGGCGGTCGTAAAAAAGATTGTGTTCCTGCCCCCGGCAAGGCGGATGAAAAACGTACTTGGTATCCTTAGGGTCGCACCTGTCAGGCCCGCAATGGCAGGAAGCATGAACAACAGCCCCATGGCTTCCTCGGGCGATTTCCCAAAAGTGAACCCCAGGTTTTTCATTTGAACCGTAATGATGCCCCACATCAACCAAACCGCAAACCCAACCAATAGGCTCGGTATCGAAATCCATAAATTCCGGTTGGCTATTTTTTTCCCTGTTGAGTTCCAAAAACTTTCGTTTTCAACGTCCCATTTTGTAAGATCTGCTTTTGACATGATTTTTTATTTAATTATTGTTTTGAATTTTAATGACAATGTCTGTTTCCGAAAACAACCGTACCGTTACAGCCTATCAACAAATGCATCTTTAGGTTCTTTCAGCATAACGAAACAATATACAAGGCTTATAAATGCCCCGCCTGACAACATGAACAAGAATGATTTGTCGTCCATGAAATTGTACAGGAACAAATAGGTAACTGCTCCCACATTTCCAAAAGCCCCCGCCATTCCAGCAATCCTTCCTGTCATTTCTTTTTTAATTGATGGGATCATGGCAAAAGTGGCCCCTTCGGCACCCTGCACAAAAAAAGAAGCAAACATGGTTATTGCAATAGATACGATTAACCAGGAAACGGTATTGAATTGCGGCAGAAGGGTCATTTCCCCATTTCCATCAACCGGTCCATATTTCGAAATCAGGGCCATTAGGAAAAACCCAATGGTAATACCTGTCATATAAAGCAACATGGTTTTCTTCCTGCTCCCCATTTTATCTGACAGCAAGCCGCCTAAAGGCCGGGCCACCAAATTCATAAAAGCAAACGAACCGGCAACGGAACCCGCCATGGTCAAGGTCATTATTGGAGAACCATCATCGTACAATAAATTGCTGAACACCTCATAAAAGAACATGGGAAGCATTGAAACAATGGCCAACTCAGCACCAAAATTCGCAAAATATGTTGTGTTCAACGCACCCACACTCCCAAAAGGGAATTTCTCCGATTCCGGGACACCGGCTTTCAACCTTGGCAGGTTGGCCTTTAATATCCTTATGACATCCACCAGATAAACCGCCCCAAGGATGAACCAAGAGACCCATACATTTGTCCAGCTTATCATGTTAACACCATGTATCATTTGCTTGTGCAATACAAAAACGACCAGGCCAAGTGCCCCATATAACGGCAATTCCCAAACAATATATTGTACAAGGTCAAAATAGGAGGAAACTGGCATTGCACCGCCCTTTTTCTTTTTTGCAGGGGGTTCGTGGCCTTCAGGATTGTCTTTAACCGCAAAGAAATAAAAAACACCATAAACCGCAGTTATGATACTGGTTATGGCCAATGACCATCTCCAATCGCCACCTAAAACATTTACGGCAATGAACGGAACCATTGCTGCTGCGGCGGCAGAACCAAAATTCCCCCATCCTGCATAAAAACCTTCTGCACGGCCAATGTATTTTGGAGTGAACCAGTTAGCGGTCATTTTTATTCCGATTACAAAACCGGCACCAATTGCACCCAAAGCCAACCTGGACAAAACTAATTGTGTAAGGTCATCGCCAAAAGCGAAAGTAAGCCCCGGGATCAGCATAATCACCATCAAACCTGCAAATATCCTTCTTGGCCCATATTTGTCAATTAAGCCCCCAACGATGATCCTCGCTGGGATCGTGAGGGCCACGTTGGTCACCAACAGTGCTTTCACATTGGATTTTGAAAGCCAATCGAACTGTTCGATCATTTTTGAAAGGACCCCGGCCATATTGAACCAAACCACAAATGTGAGGAAAAAGGCAATCCAAGTAAAGTGCAAAGTTTTTATACTGGGATTGCTTAAATCAAATAAAGAAGGTGCTTTTTGAGACATAACAATATTCTTAATATGGGTATTTAAATCTAATTAACATTAATTGTTTTTTGATCGCACACCATTGACCAATTTCCTGGATGACCTGATTTTCTTACGGTCCCAGTTCCAGATCACGTATTGATATGGCCTATAGAAATACCGGAAGGGGTACACAAGGAAGTGCATAAAACGGGTAAACGGGATCATGCCAATCAAGGTGAACGCTGACACGATATGGATTTGAACGGACAATGGCAAAGCGGCGACCCCTGAAATATCGGGGTCGAAAAGGAATATGGACTTAAGGTAGGGTGTAAGTACGGCGGGAAACCATACTGAGCCCCACCTTACAAAATAAGCTACCCAAAGGCCTGAAACAATCTGTGTGAACAATATCACATAAACAAATACATCCATTTTGCTCGTTACCATTATCAGCCTTCTGTTCTTTGCCCGCCTAACCACAAGTATCAGCAAGCCAAATAAGGCAGAGAGCCCAAAACCCAATGCCGAAACCTCAAGGATGAGCAGACGTACCGGAACACTGTTCCAGGCAATCACACTTCGTGGGAACAAGAAGGCCACAAGATGACCAAAAAACAGAAAAACCAATCCCCAGTGAAAAGGCCGGCTTCCATAAAACAATTCTTTTCCTTCCAAAAACTGGGAAGACAGCGAGGATATTTTAAACCCTAAGTTCATATACCTCATAATGGAACCTACCAGCAAAACTACCAGGGCAGCATAAGGTAAACCGATAAAGAAGAAATTGTTGCTCATATTTTAAAATCTTTTTTGTTTGCAATTCGCATCACAGACTGTCATTTTAGGAGAAGATACCAGAAATTCATTGTTTGCAGTAAATGATTCTTCTGCAAATGCATATTCTTTTAAGCCGTTGCCGGAAAAGTCGTTTTGCAGCATTTCAAGCAATACCCCTAACAAGTCTTTATAATAATTATCGATATTATTGAATTTCGTGAGCATAAAGCGTACTGCCGGGGCAGTAATTATAAAGCCCAGTTCAGTGGCAAAACCCTCATCGGGAGTTTGGGCAAGCAAGCAGAGCACGTTCGGTAAATGGTCGGCAAGTTCGCTCCCGCAATCTACTCCGGCATTTTTATGCTCATTTTGGAGATTGACAAGCAATTGCCCCCTTTTGTAATCTTCCCCAAACATCACGTAGCCAATATCCAAATAGCAAACCGCATTCACGTCAAAGGTCTTTAAATAATACTCCTGCTGCTCTTTTGTTGATTTCTGTCCGATCATATCAACAAATTTGGACAGTTTTCCAGCTTGTCCGGGAAACCGGGTTTTCACCTCCCCATAAAATGCTTTTGCATTGGACACTAATTTTTCATCCGGATACCTGAAAAGTTCGGCGAACAGCTTATAATGTTGTAATTTATTCATGGATGCCATATTGTCAAATTTTTCTTTTGGGTCATTTGCATATTCAGTTTACCTACAATCCCCTAACCGGGGGCTCCTTAAACCCAAACCCACTGTTCCCTTTAACATCCGCAGTGCTTTCCAGCATTTCCATTGCTTCTTCGCGGTGTGCGGGCGGTATAACAAACCTTTGGTCGAACAAGGGCAAGGATGTCAACCTGAAAATTGCATCGGCCATTTCCTTGTCCATAACGGCATCTTTCATTGCGCCCATTGCCTCCTCTTTCGGAAGGTCGCCAACGGTTTCCTCCCTACGGTGCAGTCGCACGGCCATTAGTTTTTTCAGGACGGTTTTAATTGTTTCTTCATTCCCGGCACTGAACAAACTGGCCATATAACCCATTGGCAAGCGCGATTTTTCAATTGCGCCCCAAAAATTCTCGCTCGTGGTTTCGTAGGTTCCTTCTTCGTTCACAAAAGCCATGGTGGGCAGCAATGGCGGAACATAAAACAAATTAGGGAGCGTCCTGAATTCCGGGTGCAAAGGCAGGGCCAATCCCCACTCTTTCACAAATTTATACACAGGTGATTTTTGGGCACATTCAATGGTTGAATCATGTATGCCGTTTTCTTTGGCCGCTGCAATTACCCTTGGGTCGTTCGGGTCAACATAAATATCCAATTGGTTTTGGACCAAATCCTCATCATTGCTCGCTGCTGCAGCTTCTATTTTATCAGCATCGTAAAGCATTACACCAATATACCTGATGCGCCCCACACATGAATGATGGCAGGCCGGTGCTTGCCCTGCTTCAAGACGAGGGTAACAAAGGACACATTTCTCGGATTTACCGGTATTCCAATTATAATAGCTTTTCTTATATGGGCAAGCGGTGACGCACATCCGCCAGGCGCGGCACTTTTTCTGGTTGATAAGGACAACCCCATCTTCCCCCCTTTTATAAATTGCCCCCGAAGGGCAGGCAGCTACACAAGCCGGGTTAAGGCAATGGTTGCACATCCTGGGCAAATAGTGTAATGTCATCCGTTCCAACTGGAACATTGCTTCCTGTTCGGCAGGCGACAAGTTCTTGAAATTGACATCATTCTTGGCATAGTCCTCTGATCCGGCAAGGTCATCGTCCCAGTTAGGCCCAGATTTTGGCGTGATATACTCACCCGTAATCAATGATACAGGCCGTGCAATAGGTTGATCGTCCCCCTCCTTGGCCTCAAACAGGTTTTCATATTTATAAGTCCAGGGTTCATAATAATCATCGATTACCGGCATATTGGAATTATGGAACAGGCTTTTCATCCCTTTGAATTTACCGGCGCCCTTGAGCGAAATTGAGTTGCCTTTTTTTTCCCATCCCCCTTTATATGTATCCTGGTCTTCCCATTTGGAAGGATAACCTGTGCCTGGTTTTGTTTCTACATTGTTCCACCACATATATTCTGCACCCTTTCTGTCGGTCCAGATATTTTTGCAGGCAATGGAACACGTGTGGCAGCCTATGCACTTGTCAAGGTGAAACACCATTGAAATTTGTGATCTTATATCCATAATATGATTACTCTTTAAAATTCAACTTTTTCCATTTTTTGGACCAGAACGTGCGTATCACGGTTTACACCGACCGGGCCCCAATAATTAAAGTGGTAAGTAAATTGCCCATATCCCCCGACCATCAAGTTTGGCTTAAGGTGGACACGGGTAAAACTGTTGTTCATGCCAGAGCGTTTTCCTCCCCTTATCTGGGATTTTGGTGTGGAATAGGTCCGTTCAACGGCATGATAAACAAAACAAACACCTTTCGGGATCCTTGCACTTACACACGCCCTTGTGGAATATACCCCGTTATCGTTGAACACTTCTACCCAATCATTGTCCTGTATCCCCAGTTCTGCCGCATCCTCCACACTTAACCAACACGGTTCCATGCCCCTCGAAAGCGTGAGCATCCGCAATGTATCGCCATATGTGGAGTGGATATGCCATTTCCCATGGGGCGTTAGCACATTCAACACTTTTGCCCTGCCGGTGGCAACCGATTTGCGCAATTCACCATAAGCTTCAGGCCTCGGCGAAGGTTTATAGGTTGGCAAATGCTCTCCAAATTTGATATAGCCTTCGTGGTCTAAATAAAAATGTTGACGCCCTGTCAATGTCCTCCAAGGCACAAGGCGTTCAACATTATATGTAAAAGCAGAATAAGCACGGTCATCATTCATCAAACCCGACCAAACCGGTGATTGGTTGTACCGGTGTATCTTGGCTTGAAGGTCTTTATAATTGATACGGACATCCTTGGCGCCCTCAGAAATATCGGCCAATTTAAGCCCGGTCCTTTTCTCGGCATTTTGGTAGGCACGATGGCTCAATTCGCCATTGGTCAGGCTTGATAAATAAAGCACCGCATTGGCAGCTTCCTCATCTTCGCAAAGCGATGGATAAACCTTGCCGTCCACTACTTGCAGATGATCTTTATCATCCAACATTTTTTCATAGAAATCAGCACATTGGTATCCATTCCCATGGGCGGCCAGGCCATTTCTCACATTTGGGCCAAGGCTTATGAACTTATCATATATTTTAGTATAGTCGCGGTCAACTATTACCATATCGTGCATTGTTTTCCCGGGAATGGGTTCACACTCCCCTTTGCTCCAGTCCTTTACTTCTGTTTGCGAAACCTCGCCTGCACTATCATGTAAAATGGGCACGTTCACCAAGTCCCTTATGGGTTCTGGGAAATGGGTTTTTGCCAGTTCACTGGTTGCTTTGGCAATTTACCTGAAAATCACCCAATCACTTTTTGATTCCCAAACCGGTGCAATGGCCGGTGAAAGTGGATGGATAAAGGAGTGCATATCGGTACTGTTCAAATCTGTTTTTTCGTACCAGGAAGCAGCAGGAAGAATTATGTCGGAATAAAGTGCGGAAGAATCCATCCTGAAATTCAGGTTTACGATCAAGTCCATCTTCCCTTCCGGGTTTTCGCTCCTCACCTTAATGTCCTTGACAAACTGATCGGCCACCTCTTCGGCTATTGAGTTGTTGTGCGTTCCAAGATAATGCTTCAAAAAGAACTCATGGCCTTTGGCGCTACCTGCTATCGCATTTCCCCTCCAAATATACCACACCCTTGGAAAGTTCACTTCTTCGTCAGGTTCGGCCACAGAGTGCACAAGTTCCTTTTTCTTTAATTGTCCCACAACATAATCCTTGATTTCGTCATCGGTTTTTGCACCTGCTTTTTCTGCATCTTTTACAATATCAATGTTACGCTTGTTATATTGGGGATAAAATGGCATCCAGCCATTTCTGACTGCCTTAACGGCCATATCCGCCGAGTGCATCGATGACAAATCATTTTTAGGTACTGTGTTATAATCGGCCTGATTGCCATCGTACCTCCATTGGTTTGAGTTTATATAATGCCAAATAGGTGCTTGTTGCAGCCTTACGCCTTTTTGCCAATCTTTCCCCGACATAATTGTCGCCCATGAATCCGATGGGGCAAGTTTTTCCTGGCCCACGTAATGGTTCATACCACCACCGTTCACACCAATGCAACCAGTAAGCATCAAGGCCATTGTCCCGGCACGGTATATCAGGTTATTGTGGTACCAGTGATTAATGCCTGCGCCAATGATAATAGAACACTTTCCGTGGGTCGTTTCTGCCGTCCTCGCCCATTCGCGGGCAAACTGCAATACGGTTTTAGGGCCGATGCCGGTGAGTATTTCCTGCCAGGCAGGTGTATAGGCAGCTTCTTTTTCGTCATAGGTTTTCGGATAATCGCCACCGAGTCCGCGATCGACACCATATTGTGCCATAATAAGGTCATAAACGGTCGTTACTTTTACCTTACCGTTCACGGTATCGATATGTTTTACGGGAACGCCCCTTTGTGCAGTATTGTTTTTTCCGTATTCGACAAATTCAAGTTGGAGGGTTTCATCATTGTTCTCCAGCAAAGTAAGTACGGGGTCGTATGCTTTTCCGGTTTCGGCATCTTCGAACTTCAGGTTCCAATTACCGTCTTTTCCATCCCAACGATGTCCCGAACTTCCGCCTGGACAAACCAAGTCGCCAGATTTGCTATCGATGTTCAGGAATTTCCATTCCCCTTTCTCTATATCTTTGTATTTTTTGACCGAACCGGCCCTCAGGAGCCTACCGGGAACCAATTTACCCTCTTCCTCAACAACTTCGACGAGGAACGGGCTGTCGGTATATTTCTTTGTATAATCAATGAAATACGGGGTTTGCTTATCATAATGGTACTCCTTTAGAATTACATGGGTTACGGCCATCCAAAAAGCCCCATCTTGCCCGGCATGGACCGGGACCCACTTATCGGCATATTTTGCCACCATGTTAAAGTCAGGTGCAAAGACCACCGTTTTGGTGCCATTGTGCCTCGATTCCGCAAAAAAGTGCACATCGGGGGTCCTCGTCATTCCAAGGTTGGCGCCCATACAAGCAATGAATTTGGAGTTGTACCAATCAGCACTTTCGGCAACATCTGTTTGCTCTCCCCAAATTTCGGGGAAAGAATTTGGCAGATCGCAATACCAGTCGTAAAAACTTAGATTAACACCGCCCATCAATTGCAAAAAACGTGAACCGGCAGCATAACTGAGCATCGACATGGCAGGGATAGGCGAAAAACCGGTGATCCTGTCGGAACCATATTTTTTCACGGTATAAATATTCGATGCTGCAATTATCTCTTTTGCTTCGTCCCATGTTGCTCTCCTAAATCCACCTTTCCCCCTTGCTTTTTGGTATTTCCTTCGGGCTTCGGGATTTGCCTGAATGTTCGCCCAGGCTTTTAAGGCATCACCGGTTTTGGCTTTTTCCGCATTGAACAAATCTACCAGTGCACCTCTGATCATAGGGTATTTCACCCTTATCGGACTATATAGGTACCATGAAAACGATATTCCCCGTTGGCAGCCCCGGGGTTCGTACGGAGGCAGGGTCTTATCAAGTATCGGATAATCCAGGGCCTGGGTCTCCCAAACCACAATGCCATCTTTCACATGGATGTTCCAGCTACATCCCCCTGTACAATTTACACCATGTGTGCTCCTGACAACTTTATCATGTTGCCACCTATTCCTGTAAAATTCCTCCCATTTTCTGGTTTTGGGGGAAATTAAATCCTTGATCCAACTCATAGAATGATTTTGTTTATGACTGTCTGCTAAATATTTTATGATTTACGGCTTCCTTTTTTCTCCCGAAATAGAGGAAAATCGTACTCAGGATTATGAGCACGAAAACAAAAGACCCCAATCCCACAAAGGCAACATCGATATCTTGTGGATGCTGATAAAAACGTTGTTCGCTAACGTGCCTTAGGTAAGCGGTGAGATCGACAACCTCTTCTTTGGTTATTGCATGGTTTTGATAGGCTTTGTTCATTACGGGGAACGGAGCGTTTTTCAAAATGCCCGAAACCCCTGTGCTGCCCATCATTTCGTAAGTTTCGGAAAGTTCTTTTGCCAGGGTGCCACTGTTATATGTACTTTCATCCGCCAAGGAATGGCATGAAGAACAGGCAGGGCCATTATTCGCAAGCCTTGCAAGGCCGGAGAACAGTTTTGCCCCAGAATCGATATTTTCTTGCGATACACCACTTAAGATATCCTTGACCCCGGTTTTAACAGCAGTTGAATTTTCAAGTGAACCTGAACCGGTGTTTTCAATATAGGTGAGGATTGATTTTATTTGGTCATCCGATAAATCATTGTCGGGCATTGCAATTTTGCTGTACTCCTCAAAAATGGCAACCGCATCACTGTCACCCTCTTTTATCATTGTTTGAGACGCCCGTATAAACCCAATCAACCATTCTGTATCCTGTTTATTATGGATGTCTTTTAAGTCAGGCCCGACCAACCTGCCCTTTCCGATAGTATGACATGCCACACAGCTTGCGTTAAATAGCTCTTCACCGCTTTGTGCATTTGCAATTGCACCGATGCTTATACCAATTATTAAAAACAGATATTTCATTTTGTTTCATTTTCACCACAAAAAACAGGAAATAAGTTCTCCCCCTGTTTATCGAATCACAATTGTGGTGGTTTTATTAAAAAATCAATAACTAACCTGAATAATTTTATTGCCTTGCCCCTTTGAAATTTTCAAACCCACAAATAGCAGAGCAATTTTTTAGATGACAAAAATATAATTTTTTTATGATTGCTGTCATATTTTTGCGTATTTAGAATCATTTTAAATAATGCTGTTTTTGCATTTGTGCCAACATTGGCGTTTTTATCGACCCCTGCAGTCAAAAACAGAGAAATGCTCTTGTTCATAGGCATTAAACGCATATAAGGAAACTGCAAGAATTTCATGTTTTTGTCATCTGCAGGTACAATTCAGGACGGCATGAAAGAACTCACCGGAAACAACAAAACAGATAATACTGTTTTATATCATAATATGGGAAACCCACCGAAGTTTGCAGAAACCTAAACACCGCACTATTCAATACATACAGGGACATATTGTTTAAAACTTAATGTGTTAATTATTTGTTAATTTTATTATTAATTACCTATTTTTGTATCGAAATACCTGAATTGTAATTTCATGTCGATTATATTTATATTAGCAGTTGTTGGAATATTGGTAGCAGGCGGGTTTCTGTTTGCGTTTATCTGGGCTGTAAAATCGGGTCAATATGAAGATAGCTACTCCCCTTCGGTAAGGATACTTTTCGACGACCACATAGAAATACCTGAAACGGAACCCTCCGAAAAAGGAAATAAAAAACATTTGAAAGACAATAAAAGTAAAAATAAGGAATGAGATTTTATTAATTAATTAAAACAATGTCTATGGCACTTGAAAAATTTACTTATGACAACAAATTAGCGAAGAATTTCGCTGTGATTACCATTGTGTGGGCGATAGTGGCTTTCCTGGTAGGGCTTATCGCCGCCTTTGAGCTGCTTTACCCATCGGTTAACCTGGGCCTGGAATACCTCACTTTTGGAAGGTTAAGGCCACTGCACACAAATGCTGCGATTTTTGCATTTGTAGGGAACGGGATTTTTACGGCAGTATATTATTCAATGCCGCGCCTGTTGAAAACACCGATGTGGAGCAAACTACTCGGGCAGATTAATTTCTGGGGTTGGCAATTGATAATTGTTCTCGCCGCCATTACACTTCCCATGGGCCTTACATCGGGTAAAGAATATGCCGAATTGCAATGGCCGATCGATATCCTTATCGCCCTTATCTGGGTAGCTTTTGGGATCAACATGATCATGACAATGGTAAAAAGACGGACAAAGCATATCTATGTGGCCATCTGGTTTTATATCGCCACTTTTGTAACCGTTGCCGTCCTTCACATTTTTAATTCTTTTGAACTGCCCTATTCGTTTTTCGGGAGCTACTCTGTGTTTCACGGTGCACAGGATGCTATGGTACAATGGTGGTATGGACATAATGCGGTAGCGTTTTTCCTTACGACACCTATGCTGGGCCTGATGTATTACTTTATCCCCAAAGTTTCCAACAGGCCAATTTATTCTTATAAATTGTCCATCATCCATTTCTGGACACTTATATTCTTATATATCTGGGCAGGCCCACACCACCTTTTATATCAAGCTATCCCTGATTGGGCACAAGCTGTTGGAATTGTGATGTCGATTGCATTGCTGGCCCCATCCTGGGGAGGCATGATCAATGGACTTCTAACGCTGCGCGGCGCATGGGACAAAGTTAGGGAAGACCCTGTTTTGAAACTTTTTGTCGTGGGTGTAACCGCTTACGGTATGTCCACATTTGAAGGGCCCATGCTTTCATTGAAAACCGTGAACGCCATCAGCCATTTTACCGACTGGACAATTGCCCACGTACACATCGGCACCCTTGGATGGAACGGTATGATGATATTCGGTATGCTCTATTGGCTGTTCCCTAAATTCTATGGTGTAAAGCTTTATTCGCGTCCGTTGGCAAATACGCACTTTTGGCTGGCAACACTCGGAATGCTTTTCTTTGCCATTCCCCTTTACTTTGCAGGTTTCACACAAGCACTGATGTGGAAACAATTTACCGCTGAAGGATACCTGAAATATCCCAACTTCCTTGAGACCTACATCCAGATCAGGCCCATGCACATGTTGAGGGCAGTGGGCGGAACCCTCTACCTCACAGGTGCGTTGATAGCTGTTTACAATTTATTCAAAACTGCCAAAGCAGGTAAATTTATCCGCTTTCAGGATGCCGAAGCTGAGAATGAAGTGCAACATGTAGAAAAGCACAAAGGTTGGTTGAACCACAGGAAAATTGAAGGAAAACCCGTTACTTTCACAATTTGGGCACTTATCGTTATTATGATCGGCGGATTGGTTGAATTTGTCCCTATGTTCATCGGGCCATTTAACAACCACCCCGAACTGACGATCAACGTTAAACCATACACACCCCTGGAATTGGCAGGTAGGGACATTTATATAAAAGAAGGGTGTTTTAATTGCCATTCACAAATGATACGCCCTTTCCGTTCCGAAGTAGAACGTTATGGTGAATATTCCAAAACAGGTGAGTTTGTCTATAACCATCCTTTCCAATGGGGGTCGCGCCGTACAGGGCCGGACTTGGCACGGGAAGGGCTGCCCTTTGATAAAGG
>JAJRTT010000278.1 GCA_024278155.1 Bacteroidota bacterium
CTTTAAAAGATGCCAAGGCATACATCGCCAACCCGGTTGTCGTTGACGAGATGGATGACATTGCCCGCTTTGCAGGACACCCGAAATTCAAACGGATTTCCATTTTCCATGCCCTGAACCAAAAAGCCGTTGCCCGTGAACATGCCAAGTCCATAATGACAACCTACGAAGAATTGAACCTCATCGTGGTACACCTTGGAGGAGGGATAACCGTTGGTGCACACCGGAAAGGCCGCGTGATAGACGTGAACCAGGGCCTGGACGGCGAAGGGCCGTTTTCACCGGAACGTTCGGGAACATTGCCCGTTGGCGATCTGGTGCGGCTTTGCTTTAGTGGAGAATATTCTCAAAAACAGATCATGAAAATGATAAAAGGGGAAGGTGGAATGGCTGCCTATCTCGGCACCAACAGCGCTTACGATGTTGAAAAACGGGCCGCATCCGGCGATATGGAGGCCAAACAGGTTTTGGAAGCCATGGCCTATCAGGTTGCCAAGGAGGTGGGCGCCATGGGAACTGTCCTCCGGGGAGAGGTTGACGGTATTTTGATAACGGGCGGCGTGGCAAACAGTAAGTGGTTCGTGAACCTTATCGTTGAACGTGTACATAAAATTGCCCCCACCCATGTTTATCCAGGCGAAGACGAAATGCGCGCCTTGGCCTTTAACGGCTTACGGATTTTAAGAGGGGAAGCGGATTTGAAGGTTTACGTGTAGTAAAAAGGGGCAGCCCTATACGGAAACTGCCCCCAATCGTGTTAATGAAAAAAAACACTACCTGATTTTCACAAATTTCTTTCTCATTGTTTTTCCGTTGTCATCCGTCAAGTTCACTGTGTAAACCCCTTGTTGCAAATCCGATGTTTTCAAATCGATCAATTGCGCACCGGCCTGCAAACTCAAATCCGAAGTGTAAACCGATTGTCCCATTTGGTTGTAAATGGTGAGGCTCACGTTGGAAAACCTGAGCAAATTGATTTCCATTTTCGCATTGCCCGCAACCGGGTTCGGATAGATTTCGCCCACATTTTCGAGAATTGCATTTCTATCGTCAACCGATAAATAGGCATTGCTCCCTTTCAGGACAAATGAAATATCCATGCTTTGGTTTTCTTCATCCAGGACAACAGTTGCTATTTCGGAAGTAACTCCGGGAACCTCGATTTTCAGTTTGTAGGTCCCGTAATCCAAACCGGAGAAGTCAAAAACACCTTCATTGTCACTAAGAACATAATCCAGTACATTCTCATCGGCATCCATCAGCAGTACGTTGATATTTTCAGCGGCACCGCCTTTTTCAGTCCCAATAGTTACAGTTCCATTAATTAGGGCAGGACCTGCATTGAAGCCATCAATAGCCAACAAATGAATGTCATATGGGTTGGCCGCAACACCAAGACTGACCAAATCAGCATCGAACCAGAAGAGGGCATCACCGTAATAGGTTGGGAAATATTCCGTAAACTCCGGGGATTGAGGTGTAAGGCTGGCAAGAATATAGTATTCCCCGTTGGGGACATTCTCGAAGAAATAGAACCCTGTCCCGGGAACCGTCATGGTAAATTCGTAGATGAACGAGCCATCATCCCCCATTCCAAACAAACCAACAAGTGCAAAGTCAACCGGTATGTCCCCCATCGAAACAGTCCCTGAAAGCTCCTGTCCCATTTGCCCACCAATGGTCAACTCCTGGCAAGAAACCGCATAGCAACTGTCTCCCATTATCGGATCGGATGAATAGGTAGTAAGGCAAACCGTAAATTCATTTCCCTGGTTCGGGTCGAAGGTATGGCTTACTTCCTGACCTTCGGCGGTTGTTCCGTCACCAAATTCCCACATATAAACATCGGCGGGGACAGGAATGGCTTCGCCATAAAAATCGAAGGTAAGGTTACCATCGGATTGATACCAGAAGAAGTTTTCACAATCGTCCCCATATCCATCTCCGACATAAACTTCCTGCATTGAAACAGCCACACATGAATCGCCGTTCATGGGATCGTAACTGTAGGTCATCAATGTGACCATTTGGATATCCCCATTGGCCGGATCAAATGTATGTTCTGTTTCCGAACCTGTAGCTGTTGTTCCATCACCAAAATCCCACGAATAATAGTCGGCTGCCATTGGATAGGATTCACCGTAGAAGCCAAAGGTCAGGTTATCCCAGGTATCGTACCAAAACCAGTTTTCACAATCGTTTCCGCCACCGTTGGAAACCCATACTTCCTCAGTATAAGTGGCCGTGCAGGTTTCTCCAATGGAATCCAGGGTCGTGGTAGTTGTGAGCGTTACCAAAAACATATCGCCAAGGTTGGGGTCGAACTGATGCTCGACTTCCTGACCGGAACCAAAACCCCCATCACCAAAGTCCCAATCGTAGGTATCGGCCTCCTGAGGGAAACTAAACCCATAAAAGTGCATATAATTATCGGCAAGAGCCTCATAAGCGAACCAGCTTTCACATTCGTTTCCACCTCCACCGTTTCCGATCACTATTTCTTCACAATATATGTCGTAGCATGAATTTGCCGAATCGGACATGATGGTCAGGCAAACAAGGTAAGTCCCCTCTTCATAAAAGGTATGGTTTGGGTTTTGTTCCTCTGAATATTCCCCATCGCCGAAATCCCACATCCAAAATGCCGGGTCGCCAACGGATTCATCCGTAAAAATCAAGGCATAAGGGCCTGCCGGAACCGTATCGTATTCATAAGAAAAAGCAGCCACACAATCGCCACCTCCACCATTTCCAACCCAGACATCCTGATAGGACACAGCCATACAGGAATCACCGCTTGCCGGATCGTATGCAAAAGTGGAAAGCGTGACGGTAAATATACCACCCATGTTTGCATCATAGGTATGTGAAACACTTTGTCCGTTACCGGTCGTTCCATCACCAAAATCCCATGAAAAGGAATCGGCAGGTATTGGCATGGCCTCGCCCATAAAATCAAAAGTCAAATTATCCCAGGTTTCATACCAGAAGTAATTTGCACAATCGTTTCCGCCACCACCGTTTCCGATAACAATTTCCCCGCAATAGGTATCATAGCACGAATTTGCAGAATCGGACATAATAGTGAGGCACACAAGATAGGTTCCATCTTCGGGATAAACATACTGTGGGTTTTGCTCTTCTGAGTTGCCACCATCTCCGAAATCCCAATACCAATATGCCGGGTCGCCAGTTGATTCATCTGTGAACTGCAAAATATTGGAACCATTCGGTGTGGAATCCATCACGTAAGAGAATGCTGCCTGGCATTCCCCGCCACCGCCATTGCCTGCCCACACTTCCTGGGTTGAAGTTGCCACACACGAATCCCCCATTGCAGGATCGTACGAAACGGTGGTTAGGCTGACCGTATAAAACCCTCCGTTGTTTGCATCATAGGTGTGGGAAACCTGTTGGCCATTGGCTGTTGAACCATCACCAAAGTCCCAGGAATAGGCATCGGCGGGCATTGGTACGGCCTCTCCCATAAAATCAAAGGTGAGGTTGTCCATGGTCTCGAACCAGAAAAAGTTTTCGCAATCCGTTGGTGGGATACTATCGCCACAGATTGCAAAATCAAATACGAACGTATAATTCCCCGGATTGAAAAATTCTTCATGCATATGTGGCTCACCCACGCAATCATAAGTCGTGGCAATGACCATACCCTGGCTATCCACAAAAACCGAATCGCCCTGATAAAAGCCTGCATCGTTTGTATATAGCTCGTAATCAAGCAATGCACCACCACCAGTCACGGAAACAACAACAAGGTGATTTTGGATTGGGGCGCCGGTAACATCATCTGTCACATGCCCACTAACATTCAATAAAGTACCCTGGGCCCATATAGCAGGAACCATCAGAAACATAATCGCAAATGCAATAAATAGTTTTTTCATTTTCTTAAGTTTTTAGTTGTTAATAGATTAATTCTTTTAATAAAAGGTGTAACAGTTTTGATGATTGCCTGATGAATTCAATTCTAATTGCAATTTAAAAGAACTTGATCAACGTTATTGCTTTTGAAGACTAAGTCTTTTGGAAAGGTTGCCTGACCGCAAGACTATTTCACAAATTTCTTAAGGAATTCCATCTTGTTTTCAGGGAATCGCAAAGACAAGACATAAACCCCTTTAGGCAATTGGTCTGCCGAAATTTTCAATCTGTTGTTCCCGTCAAAAAGCGGAAAAACACGTTCTTTGGTTTTTCTCCCTGTCATATCAAAAACCACGGCCCATACTTCGGATTCCCCGGTTAAGTCAAGATTGATGTTGATCTCATCAACTACCGGATTGGGGAAAACGTCCCCTACGACAATTCCGCTTTCAGCAAGGGTATTCATGCCAACGGCCCCCTCACAAGTCATTTGGAGCTCAATCCCCGACTGCACCGGATTGCCATTGTCAAGGTTTGCAGAAGTTGCCCAAGAAAACAAGGCCGTCTCTTCTGCATATAGCTTGTACAAACCCATTTCAAGATTTGAAAATGAAAAACCACCGTCTTCATCGGTGAGGGTAAAAGAGAGAAGATTATCTTCATTATCGAACAGCATGACAATTATCCCATCAACCGAAAAACCTGGACATGTCCCTTCAATTTGGATGTTCCCGGAAAGCACCCCAATTCCATTCCCTGTCCCATAAAGCTCTTTCAAATGAACATCCGTCATAAAATTTCCGGTATCTGCAAGCTGAAAAACAGGGGCCTTGTCCCAACGAAGTGCATCCACATAATAGGCCTGCATATAATCATTGTAATGGGTCGAATTGTCTGTCAGACCCACTTTTATGATATAATCCCCTTCACGTGTATTTGGAAACCAGTAATATCCAAACTCATAAAACAAATTGGTATCCGCTGGCACAACAGTATTATTATATTTCCTGTACAAATAGGCGATGCCGGTATCCCCTTCAGGAACCGGGTTGTTCAAAGGGTAATCACCAAGATAGGTTAGCCCTCCAAAATCGTAGTACTCCGGTGCCACAAGTGTTTTGCACACATTATCGGTCATCACATTTCCCCCCGAAAGATTTCGGACAACCTGAAGGCAAACCGTAAACTCGCCCGCTCCGGCAAATTCGTGGGTTGGATCCTGAACCTGGGAACTGCCCCCATCACCAAAATCCCAGAAATAAGAATCAGGATCCCCTATGCCCATATCGGTAAAGGAAAAAAGGCGGGTGTTGCCCGACAAGGTATCGAGGGAATAATCAAAAGCGGCCATGAGCAAATAATCGACCGTAATGGTTTTGCAAACCGTATCGCTGCAAGAATACCCCAAAGAATCGGAAACGATCACCAAGCACACATCAAAATCCCCGGTTGAATTATAAGCATGGACAGGATTGGGTTCCGTGGAAATATCCCCATCCCCAAATTCCCAATTGTAACCGGTAATGTTGCCACTTGAATTATCGAAAAAGAAAAAGGTAAACGGATCGGAAGGATCCTGGTTAAAAGTAAAATCAGCTGCACATTGCGGCTGCACACTATCGGTACAAATATAAAAATCCTTTATCAGGAAGAAATTATTCTGTGAGAACACCAGGTCTTCATTAATGAAATCCCCAACACAATCATAAGTCCCAACATTTACCACACCTTCGGCAAATTCAGGGGGAAGTGCAATAAAGTCAGAATATGCACCATCCTCATCTGTCGCAACCATATTGTCATATCCGGGAAAAACACTATTGCTGTCGATACTGATATAAACATCGTGGCCAACAATGAGCGAAGAATCGATTTCATCAAACACATCACCAGCTACAATAATCATATTCCCTATGGTATCACCAACGAATATACCTTCGCAATACGTATCGTAGCATGAGGTTATGGAATCTTCCATAGTGAGACAGACAAAATACGGAGCTTCGGAAGCATACACATGGACCGGGTTTTGCTCTTCGGAAAAAGTACCGTCCCCAAAATCCCAGAGCCATCCGGTCGGGTTTTCCTCTGACAAATCAATAAAACTTATTGTGGTGGGTGAAGCAGGTGATGCTTCATAATCAAAAAATGCCACACAATCGAAATTATTCCCTACCCAAATAAATTCAGAATACTCGGCCAAACAAGAATCCTGTGTCACCGGATCCACATACATTGTGGTGAGCGTAACAAGGAATTCATCACCTGGGTTCCCCTGGTATGTATGTGTCACTTCTTGGCCCGTTCCCGTATTGCCATCACCAAATTCCCAATGGTAATAATTCACGGGCCCGGGGGCTGCAACACCAAAAAAGTCAAATGTATAATAGTCCATGACATCATAAATAAACCAGCTCTCACAATCGGGCGGGTTTATGTCAGAACATATTTCAAAGTTAAAAACAAACTCCGTATTTGCTGGATCAAAAAACCCGGTCAGGAAATGCTCAACTCCATAGCAATCATAAGTAAGTGCTGCCACCATACCCTGCCCGGAGGCAAAAACAGTATCGCTTTCGTAAAACCCTTCTTCATTGGTATAGTATTCAAAATAATCTGTCCAACCTCCCGATTCAACAGAAACGACCACAAGATGATTTGCAATCCCATCACCACTTATTTCATCTGTAATATCCCCACTTACATGAAGGGGAATTTGAGAGAAGGCCATGGCCAACAATCCAAATATGGAAGCAATCAGCAGTATCAATATTTTTATGCGCAAATTAATCATGACTTTAAAATTTAAGCAACAGGCCCAGTTTTAAACCCAGGGAATAAGGGTTCTTCGCATTGTACCTCCGTTCATAAACAGGCCTTAGATAATAGTTGAACATGGGCTCACCGGTCAACGTAATGCTGTTCGATAAACGATAATTAAATCCAACACCAACAGAAGCCTGCCATGTGTCGTTTATCCGTTGGGCTGTTTCCTTGGTTATTTTCAAGTTTAGGGCATCCCCGTTAGTTAATTCAGGATTGGGTTCGTAGCTATTTATCAATATGGAATAGGTCAAGCCTCCCTTTACAAAAACGGAGAAGCTTTTTGCGTAATGTACCCTATAGCCCATAAACCCTGACATCCTCAAATAGGTATATCGGTTTCCGGTAAGCGACAATTTGTTGTATGCAACGGTATCATACACATTTTCTATCGATGTTTTAAAAACAGGTTTTCCCGTAGCAGGATCAATGGTATAGGAATTTACTTCGTAATAATATCCCACGCTATCGTATTGTTCATAATCAACATTGTAACGGCCATCGTCCTGTGAAACCCCAATCCCCAATCCACCCTGGAGGTAAAAACCCTCATTGGGCTTATAGTTCATAACGGCATCAAAATTCAATTGCAGTTTCCTGGTTTTCGCTTCATCGTTCATGAAAATCACCTCGGGCGAAACGTAAACACCGTAGGAAAACAATTTAGCCCTTCCATAGTCAATCTCCGGGAAACCTTGCAACCCATTGAATAGGGTTCTTTCGTTGATATTTGCAATTGGATTGTATTGACGAAACAAATAATTTGCATCCAGGGTTTTTATTGCCATCCTTTCCATCGGGCTTTCACCCGAAAGCCGGGGAAGCCCGGGATAAACCTTTTGTGGGATGTTTTTTTGTACAGTGACATTCGCAATAGCAGGTGCTGGGGCAGCAGTAGCAAGAATCACATCGTTCACTTCTCCCGTTTTACCCGTTGTTGAAATTTCGACAGATGAAACATCCTCAGTCCGTGGCCCCAGTTCGTTATTAGGTTTCCCTGGAAGGTTTTTGTCTTTTGTAATATTATCATTTTCCGACAAACCTGCATTTTCATGATTTACACCCTTTTCTTTTCCAACAATTTGTTTTTGTCCCTCAATACCAGTTTCACTGGAAACCATGTCTTCATTTTGCGTTCTGCCAATTTCAGTTGCTTCGACACTGGAACCTGAAGTTTCCCCAACATTTGAATAGCCCCAATACAAATAGGCGGCAACGGAAAGGACAACAACACCCGATATGAGCATTATTATTTTCCCCATGCCCGAAAAAAACAGGCTGCGCGACACACCTTTCCAGACTTTGGCCGAGGGCCGTACCTGATAATCATCAAGCGAATTCCTCAGTAAATCATCAATATTGTTAAAACCCTGTTCCATTAATATTGTAAGTTTTTAACTTTTTCTAATTTTTCCATTTCATTTTTCAGGTATTTCCTTGCTTTTGAAAGCTGTGATTTGGATGTATTCTCAGAAATGCCGAGGATACCGCTAATCTCCCTGTGTTTATAACCTTCAAAAACATATAAGTTCAACACCATTCTATATCCATCGGGCAACTGTTGGATAAGCCGCATCAATATTTCCCTGTCCACTGGAAGATACACCTTGTCACCGGAAGTTTCATCTTCTGATGACAATGTGTTTTCGTTGATTTCTTCATGATGCACCTTGCTTCTTTTGTTGTAATTCGTAATGGCCGTATTCACCATTATCCGTCGTATCCAGCCTTCAAAAGAGCCATCGCTCCTGAAATTCTCAATGTACCTGAACACCTTCACAAAACCTTCCTGCAAGACATCCTCAGCCTCGGCCCTGTTCATGCAATAACGCATGCACACGCCTAACATGCCCGGGGCAAATGCTTTGTACAATTGATTCTGGGCACGTCTTTTTCCGGCAATACATCCTTGTATTATTTTTTCATCAACAGTCATCAAAAACTATTACGATAAAACAGACTCCGCAAATCAGGGAGGGTTGCCTGTGGATTTAACAGATTAAAAAAAAGCCCCGCAATCATCTTACGGGGCCTGTATTGTTTCAAAAAATTGACAGTATTTATTTTTTCACAAACTTCTTAATTATATTACCGTCCCCCTCGGAAATGCGCAAAAAATAAATCCCGCTTTTCTGTGAACCCAGGTTGATGGAAATAGTACTTTCCCCTCCAAAAGCAGTCTTTGTTGTTTGTTTCACGATTTGGCCCGTGGCATTATAAATTTCAATTTGTATTTCGGTTGTTTCAGAAAGCACAATCTGAACAGAAGCCGTTTCCGATACAGGGTTTGGGTACACTTCCCCAAAACCCGATCCCCATTCCAAATCCGAAATCCCGTTCACACTGCCGTTCACGGTATTTGAACTAATTACAATTTCAATATCCGTCACTTCAGGGTTATCTTCGTCAAGTATTACATTAATGGCATCCGTAATCTTGCCGGTAACTTCAGCAAAGACTTTAAAGGAGGTCAGCTCCAGGTCATCAAAACCAAACTCCCCTTCTTCATTGGAATAAACAAGGGTCAAAGGAACACCACTATTGTCCAGCAATAAGATTTCCGCATCACTTGCAGGGGAGGAATCCTTGCCCGAAGGGTCAAAATGGATAGTACCTCCAATAGAACCCAAGCCATAAGCATTTTGAGGGATTGGCACTAAATGTATGTCATACTCAAAATTGGGTGCATTGTGAAAAATCGTATCTGCTTCTGTCCAGAACAACTCATTGCTGTAATAGGTTGGGAAATACTCCATGTACAAGTTCGATGATTCGGGTATGTCGGCTTTTACAAAATACTCGCCATCAATAAGCTGGAAAAATGAATAATACCCTAGGTCTTCGTTGAAATTGGCAGTATCGATAGGTTCGATATCCTTTTCCCCCACTTTGTACAAATACACAAGCCCGGTATCAATGGATACGGGGAAGTATCCCGCAAAAACATGTCCACCAAGATGGTAATAACTTTTCAGCCTTACATTTACCAACCTTTCGATCAAGGATTCAATGGGCTTGGCGCCCGGGGTAGTTTCAATCTTAACTTTAAGTGTTACCCTGTAAACACCGGGATTTGCATATACATGGTTTGGATTTTCTTGATTGGAATAATGACCATCACCAAAATCCCACTCCCAGGAAACAATATCCGTTGAATTGGTAAGATCAATGAATGTAAAGTCGAATGGATTGTTATTAAATGGATTGCACAAATATTTGAAATTCGCCTGATAACCGGTTTGTGCATCAAGTAACGGAAGTTCAAAATTGGCAAACAATGTATTGGTCTCACTCCATTTAAACCTAAAATACACCGTGGTATCGTGTTTCTCGTTCAGGTAATCCTTGGTGGAAATAACAAGTCCCCCCTTTAAGAAATCCGTATTTATTGTGTCATAGAAAAAACCTTTGCCATCAGTAAACAGGGTTTTATTATACACAAAATTCAAGTTATAACTTGAATCGGCAGAGATATGCACCAGTTGGTCCTTAATGGGCGCACCGTTTTGATCGTTAACGACCTGACCAATTAACACGATTTCGTATATTCCCTGAAATCCCTGCGAAAAAGCCCCGTTTGCCATAGTGACAAGAATCAATAAACCGAGGATTAATCCTTTAGCTATTGCAGTCATTCTATTATTTATTTTTCTCAAAATCATTTTTGTAAAACCTTCTTAAAAATTAACGATAATCCCACTTCGTATCCCAAACGAATATGGATGTTTGGTTTGTATGGAATTTTGTTCGTAAGCTGATTTCATGTAAAAACGCATCATA
The DNA here is from genome assembly GCA_024278155.1 of Bacteroidota bacterium. Taxonomy (GTDB): domain Bacteria; phylum Bacteroidota; class Bacteroidia; order Bacteroidales; family JAADJA01; genus JAADJA01. Next base: position 10,483 of record JAJRTT010000278.1, read on the forward strand.
GGCTCAACACCAATACTTACATGGTTCCCCAATTTATAGGTTACCCCACCCGACAATATGATTTGCCAGTTCATTTTAATCCTTGCAGGCACCTCACTGTCCACATTTACGATCCTGTTATTATCGTTTTCAAGGTTTACCGAAGATATATCTTCATTCACCATCAATGATAATGAAGGACCGCCTTTCACAAACCATGAAAAACGCCTGAATTCCTCGGTATATCCAAAAAGTACCGGTATTTGCAAATAAGTGTATTTGTTCTTTGTGGGCGTAACCGTGACATGCTGTACCGAATCATAAACATCTACCGTATTGGTTAGGTAAACCGGTACAACGCCATTGGCCGTGGTATCGAACGTAATATCATAAACATCTTCGTAACTGCCGAGGTACTTTTCAAAATCAACCTTCGATTGTCCGTCATCACTTGAAGACATGACACCTATCCCAGTTTGCAATAAATAACTGGAAAACTTATAAGTCATGTTCAAATCCAATGAATAGCTTTTATTTGTTGTATTGATATCGGAAGGATAAAAAACAACTTCTGGCGTAAAGTACAATCCAAAATACAAATCCCCCTTTTTCCCATAATCATTTTTCAGCTTAGGGCTTGCAACATCCCCTGATTCAATCTCGTCAGCTTCTTCCTTTTCAAGCATTTCAACAATAGGTGTCTGCTCAAAGCTTTCTTCTGGTATCGGCGCTGAAGCCTTGACATCACTATGGACATTGCCTAACCCGCCCATTGCAAGCAAATCAGAATCATCACCAAATCCAGCTTGTCCTTCGTGGCCTTCAAGATCGTCCAATTCATTTTCAACTTCATCTGAACTATTGCCCGAACTCAATTCATTGTTATTTGGGTTCAACGCTGTGTTGTCGTTAACCTCCATAGCAACTTCCTTTATCGGTTTTTCCTTTACGATCATGGCATCTGTCCCCCTTTTGTCAAGGCTTTCAGCATTGGTTGAAGAAACAGAAACATCGATCATGCCCTTTTCAGATAAGCTTGGCCCATTAAAAGAGGCCATGTTGCTTTTTTCATTTTCGCCCGATTTGTATTCCGGTAGGAGGGTTTCAATATTGTCGATATCCGTATTCAAGGCAATTTTTGCAGAATCAACAACCTCTGATACAGAGTTATTTGTTTGATACATAAAGAACAAGCTACTTAAAACAAGTATGACAGATATCCCCAATACCCCCCCTTTTGGGAAGGTTTTACCGGAACCCCCATTATTCCCTTGCATGTCTTTTTGGATGTTGCCCCATACATGTTCGGGAGGATCTACTTCGAAGTTCTCGAAAGCATTCCTGAAAAGGTCATCAATATTTATATCTTTATTGCTCATTTATTTATGATCGATCAATTCCATATAGTTCATTTACCTTTCTTTGCAAGGTATGTCTTGCCCTTGACAATTGTGATTTTGACGTATTCTCCGAAATATCGAGCAACGAAGCAATTTCCCGATGTGTATAACCTTCCATAACGTTCAGGTTAAAAACCATTTTGTAACCAATGGGCAAATCCTTTATCAACTTTAAAAGTTCATTGACCGAAATGGTATCAACTACTGAGCTACTCATTTTCTGAACAGGTTCGGCCGTATCAATGTCCAAATCCTTTTTGTATTTGGCGAATTTCTTTACATGATTGATTGCGGTATTGACAATTGTCCGGCGGACCCAGCCTTCAAGTGAACCTTCGTTGCGAAATGATTTCAAATTTGCAAAGACTTTGATAAAACCTTCCTGTAAAATATCATCGGCTTCCATCCGGTTTTTGGCAAAACGAAGGCAAACCCCATACATTTTAGGTGCATAGCGCTTGTAAAAATCTTCTTGTGCTTTTGCATTATCGCTCAAGCACTCTTTTACCAATTCTTTTTCAGAATACATTAAAAATAGATGATATGAACCGACCCAAAGGCATTAACTTCTGACACTTCTGTAACAATCTAACTGTAAACCGCTTACAGACAAGGGCGTAAAAGTACAAATTAATTTCTGTTCCAACAAATTTTCACATTGGATAAATTCATATAATCCGGTCAAAGAACGTTTGAACACAGTACCAAAAACCCCTATTGTTCAATAGTAAGGTTAAGACAAGAACACATTTGAAAAAGTTGCACAAAATAAAAAAGGATATATAATCCCGAAAAAAGATTTGCCTTTTATAATTGGGGGTTGAAAATATCTTTAATTTCGCCGCTACTAAACAGATATTTAATTCGTTTATTAAAACAATGGAAATGAAAAAAATCACCGCCCCCTTAATTATGCTTGGCA
>JAJRTT010000023.1 GCA_024278155.1 Bacteroidota bacterium
TAAAAACACATCAGGCCCGGAACTTGAATTCACCGTGGAAGTGGAACCCTTTCTGAAATCGCTTCAGGGCGGCGGTTATGTGAATATCCTGGTGACCTATGCCGATTACCCAGGGATTTCGGACATTGACAATGACGGCGACCTCGATATCCTCACATTCTGGGGCTTGGGTTCTTTTGTGGAAATGCACAAGAATATGTCCATGGAAAAATACGGCATCCCCGACTCCCTGGATTTTGAAGAAATCACTTCCTGTTGGGGCCATTTTGCCGAAAATGACGAATCCAACGAAATCTATCTTGATACCTGCAACAACATTAAACAAATACAGGACAATAAAACAAACAGGCACACCGGCTCCACATTTCTTTTACTGGATTTGGACAATGATGCCGACAAAGACCTGTTGCTTGGTGATGTGGATTATCCCAACCTTGTGGAATTGATAAACGGGGGCGATACAGATGAAGCCCATATGACCAGTTACGACACGCTTTTCCCGGTTTATGACAAACCCCTCAAGCTTTTTTCGATGCCCGCAGGGATGTATATCGACATTGATAATGATGAAGTGAAGGATTTGATTGTTTCGCCATTTGACCCAAGCCTGATTACTTCACGAAATACCCGAAGTGTACAATTGTACCGTAATGAAGGCACAAGTGAGTTTCCCGATTTCAAATTCGAACAAAATGATTTTTTGCAGGAGGATATGATCGATGTGGGTTCCGGCTCATGTCCTCTGCTGTTCGATTACAACAATGACGGCTTGCAGGATTTATTCATCTCCAATTTCGGCTATTATATGTACTCCTATTATCAGGCCGGGGCATTTTTGAAATCGGTCTATTGGTCGAATGTTGCCCTGTTTAAAAATACGGGGACTCAATCCGAACCTGAGTTTACCCGAATTACCGATAACTTTGCCGATCTTCATTTCCTTCACCTGCGCGGGCTTTATCCAACATTCGGTGATCTGGACAATGATGGGGATGCCGATATGTTGGTCGGACAGGAAGATGGCAGTTTGCTGTTTCTTGAAAACATTGCAACAAATCCTGACACGATGCTGTTTGCCCCTCCGGTCATTAATTACCAGGATATTGACGTTGGCCAATTCAGTGCCCCGCAATTAATCGACCTGAACCAGGATAACTTGCCCGATCTTGCCATTGGCAAACAGGATGGGCGAATCAGTTATTATGAGAACCAAGGGACATTGTCCAACCCTCAATTCTCCTTGGTCACTGACTTTATGGGAAGTGTGAATGTTACGGATTCCTCGCTTTCCTACACCGGTTACAGCACGCCCCGGTTTTTCAGGGACAATGAAAACCAATTGGAGTTGGTCGTGGGTTCCGAGGACGGAAAAGTGTTTTATTATAAAGATATTGAAGGAAACCTCGAAGGGGAATTCACGGGATCCGATTCCCTTTATTTGCTCGTAGGAAATGGGTTTTTTGAAATGGATATGGGGATGCGATCGGCAGCAGCGATTTTTGACCTGAACAATGACGGTTGGAAAGATTTGATTGCCGGCAACTATTCCGGTGGATTGAATTACTTTTCAGGTTCAGCATTTCCCGGGGTCAATGCCCAAAATGAAATAAGCAAAAACAGTATTAAAATATCCGTTTTCCCAAATCCGGCCAGGGAAAAAACCAGGGTTCAACTTTCTGGTTTTGATAATAATAATGAATACCAGATTGAAATGCTGGACATTTTCGGAAAACAGGAGTTTTTATTTAAGTCTGAAGGGAAACCTTATTTTGAAATCCCACTGCAAGGTTTCCGTCCTGGAATTTATATTCTTAAAGTCACGGCACTTGATAATCCAGGCCTGTCTGTTTTCCAAAAAATTGTAGTTTCAAAATAGAAGAGGGTATGGCAAATATCCCTTCTTGCTGGATTTAGCAATTCACCTATACTAATGTGCCAAACACAATCAATTTATAGGTTCGAATGCAATCTGCCTACTGAGACTGCCGGTATCACCTACTAACTGAACAGGAAAAGCCAACTTCATTTATTTGATTGAAAGGTGCAGCGCACCGAAACTTAAAACACAAATATCCAGGATATAACGTGTCCCATAAGTTCCATTACCACATTATAACAAAGCTTCAAATGTATTCGGCATTCTAAACTTAAGAAAGATGAATCCACATTAAATTTTAAATCACCCAATCATTTATTCGTTATTTTTGTCGCAACAAATACAATCAATTTTTAAATATTTTCAATTCAATATATCATGTCAGGAAAAACTTTCGTAGAAAAAATATTTGGTGCACAAACCGGGAGCATCGTTTTCAAAAAGCCCGATATCATCCTCACACACGATAACACCGCAAGTATCTCTAAAACTTTTGCAAAAATGGGCGGGGCCAAAATCCCAAACCCGGATCAATTGCTTATCGTCCTCGACCATAACGCACCTCCGACAAATGCAAAATTGGCCAACGATTACCAATACATCCGCGATTTTGTGAAAGAAAACAAGATCACGAAATTCCATGATGCCGGAAAAGGGATCTGCCACCAGATAATGGCCGATTACGCCAAGCCGGGGATGGTGATAGTAGGAAGCGACAGCCATACATGTACTGCCGGGGCTTTCAATGCTTTTGCAGCAGGGATTGACCGCACCGAAGCAGCCGGCCTATGGAAACAAGGCGAAACCTGGTTCCGTGTCCCAGAGTCCATAAAAATAACCCTGCACGGGAAACTGAACCCGAATGTTTATGCCAAAGACCTTTCCCTTTGGATAATCGGGATGATCGGTTCAAGCGGCGCCGATTACAAATCCATCGAATACCATGGCGAAGGGGTGGAAACACTCAGCATCTCACAACGGATGACCATTGCCAACCTGGCTTCTGAAATGGGCGCCAAGAATGCCGTGTTCCCTTCCGATGAAGTAACATGGGAACATATCGGAGAAAAATCAGAAGGTGTTTGGGCAGATGAAGATGCTGTTTACTCAAAGGAAATAGAAATTGACCTTGGTGAATTGTTCCCGCTTGTGGCCGAGCCTCATCACGTTGACAACGTAAGGCCGCTTTCGCAAGTAACCGGGGTAAAAATCCATGAAGCCATGGTAGGAACCTGTACCAATGGCCGCTTGGAAGACCTCGAAGCCGCTGCCTGGGTACTGGAAGGCAAAACCGTTCACCCCGATGTGCAGATGGTAATCGTGCCGGCCTCGCGAAAAATTTACATGGAAGCCATGGAAAAAGGGATCATCAGGATACTGATGGAGGCCGGGGCCAATGTCCTCTCAAGTTCCTGTGGCCCATGCCTGGGAACAGGACAAGGAATCCCGGCAGATGGCTACAATGTGATTTCCACGGCCAACCGGAACTTCAAAGGCCGGATGGGGAACAAAAACTCCAATATCTATTTGGCTTCCCCGGCTGCCGTTGCCCATGCCGCCATTGCTGGAGAAATTACAGATGTACGTGGAAATATCCCGGGTGAACAATATCCTTTTACCATTGAAGAAAGCGGGACCGTTGACATAAAACCCGGTGATGACAGATACGAAGACGGAACCTGGAATTATGCCGATGCCGACAATTTGAACACCGATCAAATGTTTGCCGGAAACCTGACCTATGCCGTTTTGAGTTCCGAGCCGGAAAAAATCATGCCCCACCTTTTCAAAGGTTTCGATGAAAGTTTCTCCGACAGGGTAAGCAAAGACGATGTGATCATGGCCGGGGCCAATTTTGGCTGTGGAAGCTCGCGCGAACATCCTGCAGTGGCCCTTTCCCATGCAGGGGTAAAAGCCGTTATCTGTAAATCGGTGAACCGGATTTTTTACCGTTCTTCCGTAAACCAGGGACTTCCTATCATCATCCTTCCCGAAGCCGTGGATGCCTACAAAAAAGGCGACAAGGTGGAAGTTGACCTGCCCAATGGCATTGTAAGCGTGGGTGGCAAAGAATTCAACTTTGCCCCTTTGCCCGAAAAGCTGATGGGCATTTTTGAGGCGAAAGGCTTGGTGAATTACATTAAGGAGATGGCATAACACAGGTTGTTTGGGTTTCAAGAAAAATGCAAACATCGTTTTCAGCGTTTTTCTGTACAACTTGTTTGGTTGGAGTTATGTCTTAATAAATAATGGTGGCAGGATATGCCATTTCGCCAAAACAAAAACCAACATTATGAAAAAACCTATCCTTTTCCTTGCACTTTTGCCAATGCTTGTTTTTTCGCAAAACTATCAATGCATCCAACCGGATGTTGAAATTTATTTTAATCCGGTCAGTAGTGTTAATATCCCATTAAACTTTTTGCCTTATGAGGATATAGTTCCTCTCAGGGCATTAAAGATGTCAATTGTTGATTCTGAAAACAAAGGGGCCTTTTATAAAAACCATAAAGAAATCCATAATGAGGAATACACAAATCAATATTGGATCAATGACTGCAGATCACCATTTATGCTTTCATGGATCGGAAATGACGTGTTCATGCGGGATGATGGGTACAATGTGTTTTTCAACAGGTTGAACGACTCAATTTTCATTGATACGCAAGCCCAATTAAATGAATCCTTTTTATTTTACAATTACCCTGATGGCTCCTATTTCTTAGCAACTGTAACCAATCTGGAACTTCTATCATTTCTTGGCATATCGGACACAGCCAAAACAATAAGTCTGCAATTATATACATCAGACAATCAACCTGCCGACTCCCCGATAAATGAAAAGGAGATCGTTCTAACGAAAAACCATGGGTTTTACAAAACCTTTAATTTTCGTGACTTCCCTGATTTTGGGGATCAGACCTTTTCAGTGCTCGAACATGTTTTATATGGCCATGGGGATATTGAATCAAGTTTTAAGAAACTAACAAGAAGGGACATATTTGATTTTGAGGTTGGCGACAAGTATCATTATGAAACCGGGTTTTATATAGCGGGCCCTTATAGTTCATGGTATAATTACAAAACCTGGGACATTGCCAACAAAGAATGGTTAAGCAATGATTCTGTAAGATATACAATAAACGAGCAAAAGTGGGGATATACCGGCCCTGCCCCTGAGGGAATATTTTTTCATGATATTGATACAATTACAATAACCTATCCTGAATTGGATTTGGCCATAAGGGATGCTTTGCCCTTTGAACCCGTTTCCCCAAATAACCAAAAGGACGACTACCTTACTTTTTTTGTCATAAAGACAAATAAATTCAACAATCACCCAACTTTGGTTGTCACAACTGACCATTATGCCGGCTCCGACTCATGCTATTACGGGACATTTGAAGATACCGACCTTGCAAGCACTCTTTATGTTAAAGGATGTGGAATTTTGGAAAGCTATGAAGACCCTTATATTTCTGAAGAAATAAATGACGAGCTGGTATATTACAAAAAAGGCGATGAAGAATGGGGCACCCCTCTGGTTCCTCCTGTTGTTGGGGTTTCTGAAAAACCAAACGGGAACAAGCTTATTTTGGTTTACCCAAATCCTTCAAACAATTCCATAAATTTCGGTATTCCTGAAAAACTTACAGATAATAAATATAAATTGACTGTATCGGACAGCAAGGGTTTGATTCGGGTGGAAAAGGAAATCACATCTTCGAATAATTCCATTGATGTTTCCGGTTGGAACGATGGCATTTACTTTTATCACCTCACGGATGGTGGTTATTCGGAAAGCGGGAAAATACTTATCAGGCATTAAAATATCAAGAGCAACAAACCTTTCTATCGGTTTTTGCGTCTAAAGGGGCAAAAACAGAAAAACACGATTATATGGATTTGAATAAAATACAATAAATCCGAAAATAATCGGTTTTTGCCTTATCGTTTTTAATTCCTTTATGAAGAAAATCCTTTACGTACTTTTCGGGATCGGCCTTTTGGTTTTGATACATTCGGTTTTGGAGGACATATTCCCAAAAAGCGTGGGGCGCCTACCGGTATTTGTGGCCCTGTTCCTTTTTGATCTTTACCTTTTCCTTTCCTATTGGCCCACCATAAAGAACTGGCGGAAAAGCCTGGCAACATCTGTTACGCTGCTATATTGGTCACCGGCCTTGATGGTATTGGGGATACTTGTGGGCTCGCTCATCCATCCTTTTATGGAATGGAACAGGGCTTTCAGGAGTTACCTTGTGGGGATGGTCATCATTAGTTATTTTGCAAAACTGGCCCCCATTCTGTTTTTAATGATCGCCGATATAATCAGGCTGATAAGATATATCTCAGTTCCAAAAACCAAACGGAAAGAAAAACCATTGGGCAGAAAAATTCCCCGTAGTGAGTTCCTGAAAAAAAGCGGGCTTGTTGTTGGCGGAATGATGTTCAGCAGCCTGCTTTGGGGAATGGTGAAATGGGTCTATGATTTCAGGGTATGGAGGGAATGGCTCAGTTTGCCCGACTTGCCGGCTTCTTTTTCGGGATTTAAGATTGTCCAGTTCTCAGATATCCACCTCGGCAATTGGGTAATGAAACATGAGCTGGAAGAGGCCATTGACCTTATGAACGACCTGGGGCCAGACATCATTGTTTTCACGGGCGACCTTGTAAATTACAAAACCGATGAGGCCATTGAGTTCACCGATATCTTCAGGAGACTAAAAGCAAAGCATGGTATTTATGCCATCCTTGGAAACCACGATTACGGCGATTACACACATTGGCCAACAAGAAAAGCCAAAGAGGAAAACATGCGGCAACTGTACGATTTTTACGATGGCCTTGGCTGGAAGCTATTGCGCAATGAAAATGTAGAGCTTACAAAAGGGGACGACAAAATTGCCCTTCTTGGGGTCGAGAACTGGGGCTCCATGAAACGTTTCCCCAAATATGGCGACCTTGACAATGCGGTGGACGGTGTGGAAGACATCCCCGTGAAAATCCTGCTTTCCCACGACCCGACCCATTGGCAATACAAAATTTCCGATTTTAAACACACCATCAACCTTACCCTTGCCGGGCATACACATGGCGGCCAGTTTGGCTTTGAGTTCCCCGGAATGCGCTGGAGCCCGGTACAATATGCTTATCGTTACTGGGCCGGGATGTACCAAAAGAAAAACACAAAAACCGGGGGCAAACAACATTTGTATGTCAACCGGGGGATCGGCACCATCGGCTATCCGGGCCGTGTTGGCATCCGCCCCGAAATAACCCTCATCGAGCTTCAGTCCGAACCGGTTTAGTTTTCACAACTATTTTTATTTTTGAAGTGAACCAATAGCATGATATTGCTGTTTATTTCCTGAAAATGGATCATTGTCGTTTTTATTTTAATTTAGGATTGAGGTGAGACAACCATCGGACCATAAATTTGGACTTAATTTATAAAAGGGAAAAACGAAACTAATTGAAAAATGGAATATCCATGTCAAGGAGTAATTATCACAAGGCCGCAAATGCGGCGCAAAACAAATATGAAACAAGCTAATTGGGAAAATTCAAACACATGAAAAAAAACTTGCTGATATTGGTGGCATTAGTCCTCGGTGGAACCCTAACGTTCAATGCCTGTAAAAAAACCGATGATGTTCCGATTGCCCCGGAAAACAAAGATGCCCAGGTCTTGTTTATTCTGGATCACAATGTAAATGGGGATCAACTTGTTTTCGACGACATCCAGTACCAAAATGCAATTGGGAACCAGTACAGCGTGGCCACCCTCAAATATTTTATTTCCAATATAACGTTCCATAATACGGATGGAAGCAGCTTCCTGATTGATGAAGAACACTATGTTGACGCAACCGACCCCACTACATTGAATTATTCACCAAATGTAAAAATCCCCGAA
>JAJRTT010000279.1 GCA_024278155.1 Bacteroidota bacterium
ATGATACACTATTGCACCCCCATCCGGGCGAAAACATGCATCGGCCATTTATAATAGAAATAGATTCCTCTGGGGAATTTGTGTCTGGCTTGATCACAGATTGGAGCATGGTACTTTCCGATACCGAAACCGATAATTTTGGTAATTTTTATTTCGCAGGTTTTGTCCATGACACAGCATATTTTGCCTCGGACACAATAATCCAACATGAGGACACAACCGTTAATATCCTGGCAAAACTTGATGCCAACTATGAACCTATTTGGCATGAAACCACCAAAGCAAAATCAGCATATGGCTCATTCTTTTTCCAAATCGACACAAACCTTGACACCATGTTTTTTGCCGGTAGTTGCAGGGGCATTTATTCAATGTTCGACACAACATTCAATGTAGGTGCGTACTATGAATCATTTGTAGGACAAGTAACCCCAAATGGTGAGCTGGACAACTTTATAATCTCCAGTTCCACGGCTGGCTTCATGACGAATAGCCTAAAACTGGACAACTGCAACAACCTGATGGTTTCAGGCAGGTTCAAAGGCCACGCCTATTTGGGCAATGACACACTTGCTTCGTACACAACAAATGAATGGGACGGACTTTTGACCAAAATAACACGATATGCCCCACCCGGTTTTAGTTTTGGCCCCGACACCACTGTTTGTGACAACATTACACTTTTAGGGCCAGAGGGATATCCTTATTATTACTGGAACAATGAATTAACCGATCAAAATTGGATGGCTGTTACGGAATCAGGAGAATACATTTTTGCCTGCACCAGTGATGAAGGTTGCTGGATCAAAGACACGATCAATATCATTGTCCAGCCCGGGTTTTCAATTGACATTGGACAAGACACCATTATCGGTCTTCAGGACACCCTTTACCTTTCAGTTCCTGATATTTATGACGAATATCTTTGGTCAACCGGATCGACAGAAAACATAATAAGCATTACGGGCAGCACATTTGGCCCGGGCAATTGGGATGTTTGGCTCGAAACGACACAAGGAGCATGTACTGCCTTTGACACAATCCAACTTACGATTATCGATGCTATTCCCGAATTACGGGAAATGGGCATCATGGTTTATCCAAACCCGGTCGGGGGTTTTTTGTACATAAGTTCAAAAAAGGAAATTAAGGCAGTTGAGATTTTTGATTATAACGGAAGAACGATTGTCAGGGAAGAAAATCAAGACCGGACAGCCAATCTGTTAAAAATTGATCTCTCAAATTTGAAGCCAGGGGTTTATTTTATTAGGATATTCTTGGATGATTTATTGGGAAATGGGAAAATAATCAAATTATAACCGCTTTTTCAAATCCCCGTGGTACCTGATATCCCGTGCATCCACATTGGGATCGTTCAACCATTCGGGCATAGATGACCTGTCCAGTTTATCCCTCACCTGTTCCAGTTCATCCTCGGCATAACTGTAAATCATTTCGGCAGAAATAACTTTTGGGATCGCCTGTACCTGTTTCAGTTTTTTCATCTCTTCCTCAATACCGGAACCTTCCAAAGTAACTATTATATGGCCTGTGTCTTTATGCAAATGATATTCGCAAAAATCACTTTCCTTAATGGTTTTGACAACCTCTACCAGGTTTTCCGGTTTTGTCAATACTACGATGCTTGATATGTTCATTTTATAAATTTAGTAATTTGCTTCGTGTAATTTGCTTCGCGTAATATAGCTTCGCTGTTATTCGCACTACGTGCGTAATTAATACTGCGCTGTAATTTGTACTATGTGTGCAATTTGCTTCGCTGTAATTAGTGATTTACCAACCATACCTAAAACACTAATAATTTTAGACAAAAACACATCTATTGGCCACACTTCGACAGGCCCAGTATGACCTCAAATTTACCCGCCTTCACAAGCTACGGACGGGCAGGCAATCAATTACAACCTATTGACCACTTAAAAACTTCCTGACAACTATTGAATGGCCACACTTCGACAGGCCCAGTATGACCTCAAATTTACCCGCCTTCACAAGCTACGGACGGGCAGGCAATCAATTACAATCAATTACAACTTAATTACCCTTCCCAATCACCCTTTTCAATCGTCCAGCTTCCAAAACAAAATCCCATCCGATTCGCAACTTGTGATCAGTTCCTTTTCGGAATAAAACAGGATCTTGGTCAACGTACTTACCTGGCCTTTTAGTGTGTACAGCACTTCTTGCGTTGCCACATCAAAAACCACGACATCGTTGTCCTCATTGGCGGCATAAGCCCCGGTTTTCCCACTCGGGCTCAGTCCCACACTATAAATAAGGAAATCGCCCTGTATGTAATATTGGTTGTCCAGGTTATCGTCATAAATGGCCAAACGCCGATCCTGTCCCCCTCCTATTACTATCTTGTTTTTATAATCGATCTGAAAAACATTGTCCACATTACTGCCTTGATAGGTTTTCACAAGTGCACCATCACCCACATTGAACATTTGGATTACCCCACTTTCATCGGATGTCAAAACTTTGCCACTGTCTTCGTTCAAAACCATATCGTCAAAAGCATAATGGCTGATCTGCTTGCGGTAAACAATGGAAGCCTTTTTCAAGTCGAACAGGATCAGCTCATCGCTGGTAAGGCCCAATAAAACCAAACCGGGGTTCACAAAACGGGCTTCCCTCACCATCATTTTATCCTTGGCTGCATCAATAACCTTATCGAGTGAAGCATTGTAAATATAAACATTGCGGAATCCAGCCTCTCCCTGGCAAACCAATAGCACATCCTTGTTTTCGGGGAGTTTGTCAACAGAATAAACCTTGGAAGCCATATCGTCGCCCATGAAATCCTTCATACCGGGTACGGTGATTTTCTCCACAAGCTTCCCTGTCGGTATATCAAACACATCCACAGTGCCCGCATCCGTTGCCACATATAGGTAATCCCCTTCCTTCACCATATCCACCACATCACCCGAAGCCTTTAATTTAAGGACAGGTTCAATGGCAGAAACGCTTGAAGACAACAGGATAAAAAGAAAACAAAGAAATCCCCAGGTTTTTTCCATTGCTTCTATTTCACGCCTTCATCAACCACATTGGCAAAATTCGATTTGTTTTTGGATTGCTCATTCCTGAAATCTGCCACAAAAGTGTTTTTCACCTCAACGGTAATGTTGGCCTGTGGCACATGGCATTGTGAACAATTGAACCTAGCATTGTTCAACTTGTCGCCCAGGCTTTCCTGTGTAACGGTATTCTTTGTATTGTCATCCTGGTAAGCAACGACTTTTCCGCCCACTTCTTTGATTTCCGGCCTGAAATTCATAAAATGGGATACGGGAATGGATGTTGCTTTCACAGCCTCTGAAACATTTGGCATATGGCAAGCAAGGCAGAGGTTCTGATCCTTCTTTATTGGCAGAAAGCCTTCCACGGTATGGGGGATCAACGGTGGGGCATTTTCAAAAGACCGCTCGATATTTGTAGATTGCCCGGCAGCAGGTACATCAAACACACCCAAATCCCCTTCGGTGGAATTCTCAGAATACAGGTCGGTCTTACGTAAACCAAGGCTCTCTTCGGAAACAAACCCGTCGTCACCTTTATCCGCTTTTTTTGAGTCGGCCTCGTTGCAGGCAACAGCAAAAAAAGACAATACAACAGCAAATAGAATTGTTTTTTTAATCATGATTTCAATTTTTATTATTTAAGTTTTCTATATTTTCCAAAATGTAAAGCATCATCGTCACATACTTCAATACATCTCCCACAATTTGTGCACTCACTGTTCGGTATGCTCCCCGACTGTTTATCAATGATCGACAAGACCTGTCTTTCGGGACAAACGGCGAAACAATTGCCGCACAGGGTACAATCATTTTTGGTATGGTTGACCTTAATCAAACCGTATTTACCGATGAATGAATAAAAAGCCCCGAGCGGGCAAATATATCCGCACCATCCGTTCCTGACCACAAAAACATCGAACAGGAATACCATGAACACGGCAGCAAGGCCAAACCCAAAACCGAAAACGATTCCCCGGTGGAGCATTGATACAGGGCTGACAAACTCGAAGGCCGCCACCCCCGAAAACACCGATACAACAAGAGAAAGAACCAAGATCCAATAACGCATGTCCCTTTTTATGGGCATTTTTTCATCCAGCCTGTTCATCTGTGTTTTCCTACGAACATAATGGGCCAGGTCGGAAACAATGTTCATCGGGCAAACCCAACTGCAAAAACCCCTGCCGAACAGCAAACCATATATCAACAGGACAATTACCGCACCCACAATCACATCTAAGTTCAGTATGAAACCTGCCACCAACATCTGCAAAACGGCATAAGGATCGGCAAGGTAAAAGCTTTCAAAAACATATGCCGCACTATAATTCCCCTGAAGCACTTTCCAGCCATATAGATTGGCACCCACAAAAAAGACCAATAAAGAAACCTGGACAATCCTCCTTGGGACCAAGAACCGGTTCCTTCTCAAAAGGCTACTCATCAATCAAATCCTCCCAATTGTTAAGGTAATCCTCGGCAGGGACTTCATCGGTTGACTGGTATTTCGCATCCTTGATGTTCTGGAGCCTTTGTTCGTCTTCTTCGTCCCAACCTTTGATATAATGATCGCCCACTTTCCCCATCGCCAAATCACGTGGTAAAATCCTGATAGCAGCCTTTTCCGTAATACAGGCATGTTCACAAAGCCCACAACCTGTGCAAGCTTTACTATTAACAACCGGTTTCAGGAACGCATGTTTCCCTGTCCGCTCGTTCCGCTCGTATTTAAGCGAAATAGCTTCGTCCATCAACGGGCAAGCACGATAACAAGAATCACATTGTATCCCCCAAAAGGCAATACACGATTCATGGTCCACAACGGCCAGGCCCATTTGTGATTTATTGATATCCAATTTATCGCCCGTTTCATCCCCGTCCTTTTTCAATTTATCAATGTCCAAAGCACCTGACGGACAAGGGGGGACGCAAGGAATATCGGGGCACATATAGCAAGGGACGGCCCTTGGCTTAAAATGCGGTGTGCCAATAGGCACATGGGATTCAGGCTTAGCCACAATCAATGTGTCGTAGGGACAGGCCTCGACACAAATCCCACATTTAATGCAGGAATTGAGAAAGTCCTGTTCCGCCAATGCGCCCGGGGGCCGCAATACCAATTCGGAAGCCTTTGCTTTATCCACATAAGCTCCCCAGCCAAGGCCGCCAAGCGCAAACAAGCCTGTGCTCCGGATCATTTTCCTCAAGGCGTCCCTTCTTGTTGTATTTTGATTTTCACTCATTAATCAAATAATTACTTCATTTAACCGATTGAAATTCCCGTGCCGAGGTTTTTTAACGACTATGCAGTTACCGCATAAAGTTTAACGGCACATTTTTTAAAATCCGTCTGTTTTGAGATTGGACAAGTTGCGTCCAAACATACTTTATTGATAAACACTTTTTCATCGAACCAGGGAACATAGACCAAACCTCTTGGTGGCCTGTTGCGCCCGCGGCCTTCAATCCGGGCTTTCACCTTGCCCCTACGGGATTCGACCCAGATCATATCGCCCTCTTTGAAGCCTTTGTCTTCAACATCTTTGGGGTGCATATAACAAAG